>CANGAW010000053.1 GCA_947451925.1 Burkholderiales bacterium
GGATGGTGCACCGGCTATTTCTTCCTTTATTTCACCAGCCAAAGCACGCACCGCAGCACTGGGTCAGCGCGAGACCAAGGTTTATGAAGACATCATCAACAATGGTCGTACTTCGTTTTTGTCGGCACCAAGCATCGAAGGCATGCTCGAAGGTGGCGTGCCTGTGATGGTGGAAGGTCATTGTGTTGGCGCCGTCGGTGTGTCGGGCGTGAAATCGAATGAAGATGCCCAAATTGCCAAAGCAGGCATTGCAGCACTGGGTCTGTAAAGCTTTGTTGTCATTGCTGCATGACCGGCCAGCAAAGGGCCCGGTCATCAGCAGCGAAGTCTTGACGCAGGTTGCCCGAGGGGGGTGCTTCGGGCTATAATCGACAGGTTTAGCACATTTAATCTGCCGCCCGCGCACTCATCTTCCATCTTCGCCACGCAGCGACTCAGAATACGTCCGCCACTACAGGCTGCGACGGGCTGAACGTCATGCCGGCATCATGCAGCGGCGGTAACAACCCAGGAGTTACCTTTGCCGCCATTTTTTACGGCCAACACAGTGCCGGCCATTCTCGCGCTTGCCGATGGCACGATCTTTACCGGTTTTTCAATTGGCGCAGCAGGCCACACCAGTGGCGAAGTCGTGTTCAATACCTCGATGACGGGTTATCAGGAAATCCTGACTGACCCCAGCTACAGCAATCAGATCGTGACACTGACTTATCCGCACATCGGCAATACCGGTGTGAATGCGGAAGACGTCGAATCCTCCAAAATCCATGCCGCCGGTCTGATCATTCGCGATCTGCCTTTGCTGATGTCGAATTTTCGGGCAACGCAAACGCTGTCGGATTATCTGCAATCGGAAAACATTGTCGCCATTGCCGGTATCGATACCCGCAAGCTGACCCGGATTTTGCGCGAGAAGGGCGCACAGAACGGCGCCATTGTTGCCGGCGCTGATGCCACTGCCGAGCAGGCACTGGCGCGCGCGCGTGCTTTCCCCGGCATCGCCGGCATGGATTTGGCCAAGGTCGTATCAACGGCCCAGCCCTATGAGTGGACCCAGACTGAATGGAAACTCGGCAGCGGCTACGGCGAACAGACGGCGGCAAAATTTCACGTGGTCGCCTTTGATTACGGTGTGAAGTACAACATCCTGCGCATGCTGGCCGAGCGCGGTTGCAAAGTCACTGTCTTACCTGCGCAGGCTACGGCGGCACAGGCGCTGGCCCTGAAGCCCGATGGCATTTTCCTGTCGAATGGCCCGGGCGACCCCGAGCCTTGTGATTACGCCATTGCCGCCGCACGCGAACTCATTGACGGCGGCATACCGACTTTTGGTATTTGCCTGGGTCACCAGATCATGGCGCTGGCTTCCGGTGCACGGACGATGAAAATGAAATTTGGTCACCACGGTGCCAATCATCCGGTGCAAGACCTGGAAACCAAACAGGTGCATATCACCTCGCAAAATCACGGCTTTGCGGTTGACCAGGCCAGCTTGCCGGCCAACTGCCGTATTACCCATGTGTCGCTGTTTGACGGTTCCCTGCAAGGCTTTGCCCGCACCGACCGTCCGGCCTTCTGCTTCCAGGGTCATCCCGAAGCGTCGCCCGGCCCGCATGACATCGCCCCCTTGTTCGATCGCTTTGTGGCGATGATGGAGACTCACAAAAATGGCTAAGCGCACTGACATTCACAGCATCCTGATCATTGGCGCCGGTCCTATCATTATTGGTCAGGCCTGCGAGTTTGATTATTCTGGCGCGCAAGCCTGCAAGGCCCTGCGCGAAGAAGGTTACAAAGTTATTCTGGTCAACAGCAATCCGGCCACGATCATGACCGACCCTGAAATGGCGGACGTGACCTATATCGAGCCGATTACCTGGCAGGTACTGGAACGTATCATCGCCATCGAAAAGCCGGACGCGATTTTGCCAACCATGGGCGGCCAGACAGCGCTCAATTGCGCGCTGGATCTGCATCATCACGGCATCCTTACTAAATACAATGTCGAGCTGATCGGTGCGACACCGGAGGCCATCGACAAGGCAGAAGACCGCTCGAAATTCAAAGACGCGATGACCAAGATCGGTCTGGGTTCAGCGCGCTCAGGTGTGGCACACAGCATGGAAGAAGCCTGGGTCGTTCAAAAGACCCTGGGTTTCCCGACCATCATCCGCCCGAGCTTTACGATGGGTGGTTCCGGCGGCGGCATTGCCTACAACGCCGAAGAGTTCGAAACTATTTGCAAGCGCGGTCTGGAAGCGTCACCAACTTCAGAGCTGTTGATCGAAGAATCCCTGCTCGGCTGGAAAGAGTATGAGATGGAAGTCGTGCGCGACAAAAACGACAACTGCATCATCGTCTGCTCGATTGAAAATCTGGACCCGATGGGCGTGCACACCGGTGACTCGATCACGGTGGCGCCAGCACAAACGCTGACCGACAAGGAATACCAGATCATGCGTAACGCCTCATTGGCGGTCTTGCGCGAGATCGGTGTCGATACCGGCGGCTCGAATGTGCAGTTCTCCATCAATCCCAAAGATGGCCGCATGATCGTCATCGAGATGAATCCGCGTGTCTCGCGTTCTTCTGCGCTGGCATCGAAAGCCACCGGTTTCCCGATTGCGAAAATCGCTGCCAAGCTGGCAGTCGGTTACACGCTCGACGAGCTGCGCAACGAAATCACCGGCGGTGCAACGCCTGCTTCGTTCGAACCCAGCATCGACTATGTAGTGACCAAGATTCCGCGTTTCGCTTTCGAGAAATTCCCGACGGCCGACAGTCATCTGACGACCCAAATGAAATCAGTCGGTGAAGTGATGGCAATTGGCCGCACTTTCCAGGAATCGTTTCAGAAAGCCTTGCGCGGACTTGAAGTTGGTGTCGATGGCATGAATGAAAAAACCACCGACCGCGAAGTGATTGAAGAAGAGCTTGGCGAGCCGGGCCCTGATCGCATCTGGTATGTGGGCGACGCGTTTGCCATCGGTTTTTCGCTGGAAGAAGTACATCAGCTGACCCACATCGATCCCTGGTTCCTGGCGCAGATTAAAGAAATCATCGACATTGAACTGTGGCTGGAAACCCAGACTCTGGCTGACATCGACAAGGCCACGCTGCTCAAACTCAAACAAAAAGGCTTTGCCGACCGTCGTTTGGCCACGCTGCTGAAGACCACCGACAAAGCCGTACGCGAAACACGCCATGCGATGAATCTGCGTCCGGTTTACAAACGCGTCGATACCTGTGCCGGTGAATTTGCGACCGACACCGCCTATATGTATTCGACCTATGAAGAAGAATGCGAATCCAATCCGACCGATCGCAAAAAAATCATGGTGCTTGGTGGCGGACCGAACCGTATTGGTCAGGGTATCGAGTTTGACTATTGCTGCGTTCATGCGGCGTTTGCGATGCGCGAAGATGGATATGAGACCATCATGGTCAACTGCAATCCGGAAACCGTGTCGACCGACTATGACACCTCGGATCGTTTGTATTTCGAGCCTTTGACGCTGGAAGACGTGCTGGAAATCGTCGACAAGGAAAAGCCGGTTGGCGTGATCGTGCAGTACGGTGGCCAGACGCCATTAAAACTGGCGCTTGATCTTGAAGCCAATGGCGTGCCCATCATCGGTACTTCGCCTGACATGATTGACGCTGCCGAAGACCGCGAGCGTTTCCAGAAATTGCTGCATGAACTGAAATTGCGTCAGCCGCCTAACCGCACTGCGCGTACCGAAGCCGATGCGCTGCGTCTGGCGCAGGAAATCGGTTATCCGCTGGTGGTGCGTCCTTCTTATGTGCTGGGTGGCCGGGCGATGGAAATTGTCCATGAACAGCGCGATCTGGAACGCTATATGCGCGAAGCGGTGAAAGTGTCCCATGATTCACCAGTGCTGCTGGATCGTTTCCTGAACGACGCCATTGAGGTCGATGTCGATTGCATCTCTGACGGTACGCACACCTTCATTGGCGGCGTGATGGAACATATCGAGCAAGCCGGCGTGCACTCGGGCGACTCGGCCTGTTCACTGCCGCCTTACTCGCTGTCGCAAGCGACCATTGATGAATTGAAGCACCAAACAGCGCTGATGGCCAAGGGTCTCAACGTGGTTGGTCTGATGAACGTGCAGTTTGCGATTCAGCAGAAAGAAGTCGACGGCAAAATGGAAGACGTGGTGTTCGTGTTGGAAGTCAATCCCCGTGCATCCCGTACCGTGCCTTATGTGTCCAAAGCCACCGGTTTGCAACTGGCCAAAATTGCGGCGCGCTGCATGGTTGGCCAGTCACTGGAAAGCCAGGGCATTCGCGACGAAGTCGTGCCTTCGTATTTCAGTGTGAAAGAAGCCGTGTTCCCGTTTGTGAAATTCCCCGGCGTCGATACCATTCTCGGACCAGAGATGAAATCCACCGGTGAAGTCATGGGCGTGGGACGCACCTTTGGTGAAGCCTTCGTCAAGTCGCAGATTGGTGCCAGCATCCGTCTGCCTGAATCCGGCAAGGTCTTCATGTCGGTGAAAAACAGCGACAAGCAGCGTGCGGTCAAAGTGGCCCGCGATTTGCTGGAAATTGGTTTCACGGTCGTGGCAACCAAGGGCACGGCGGCAGCGATTGCGGCCGCCGGCATTCCGGTTAAAACGGTCAACAAAGTGGCAGAGGGCAGGCCGCACGTGGTCGACATGATCAAGAACAACGAGATTGCTCTGGTGATTAATACTGTCGAAGAAAAACGCACAGCCATTAATGACTCGCGCACGATCCGCACGTCAGCCCTGGCTGCGCGTGTTACGACTTACACCACGATGGCCGGAGCAGAAGCCGCCGTTGCCGGTATCGCGCACTTGCATGACTTGCATGTGTTTGATTTACAAGGCCTGCACAAGTCATTACACTAATTTTGCGTAGTTCCCCACCACAGAGGTCGCCTGCGGCCTCTGTGGTTTTCATTTAGGCAAACGAAAATCCATGAACTCATCCGTCCCCATTACCGTACACGGTGCGCAATTGCTGAAAGAAGAATTGCAGCGATTGAAACACAAGGAACGTCCGTCCGTCATTAATGCGATTTCCGAAGCCCGTGCACAGGGCGACTTGTCGGAGAACGCCGAATATGACGCAGCGAAAGAACGCCAGAGTTTCATCGAGGGCCGGATTGCAGAACTTGAAGGCAAGCTTGGTGCCGCACAAATTATCGATCCCACTTTGCTCGACGCCGAAGGCCGGGTCGTGTTTGCCTCAACGGTGACGCTGGAAGATCTGGAAAGTGGCTATAAAGTCACCTATCAGATCGTTGGCACCGACGAAGCAGATTTGAAAGAAATGAAAGTCTCGATCACGTCGCCGATTGCCCGCGCCATGATCGGCAAATATGCTGGCGATGTGGTTGCCGTGCAAGCGCCAAGTGGTGTGCGCGAATACGAAATTCTGGACGTCCGCTATATCTGATGCCGCTTTTTTTTGATCGCTGGCTGTCCACAGTGCGCATCCTGCTCGTGACAATCTGGGCGGGCAGTATCTGGACCATCGGTTATCTTGCCGCACCCCTGTTGTTTGCCACCTTGTCGGACCGCGTACTGGCCGGCACCATTGCCGGCAGTTTGTTTCGCGCCGGCGCCATTCTGTCTCTGGTGTGCGGGCTAGGCTTGCTGACTTTGCTGTGGCGCGATCGTACTTTGGTCTCGCGCAGTACGGCCTTGCGGCTGGTACTGGCCATGCTGGCTTGCGTGCTGCTTGGTTATTTTGGTTTGCAGCCCCTGATGGCGGCATTGCGCGAAGCAGCCGGACCTTCCGGTGTCATGGCCGGCAGCACCCGCACGCAGTTCGGCATACTGCATGGGGTTTCCAGCTTCATTTATTTGCTGCAGAGCGGGCTGGCTGTAGCCCTGGTGCTGAAGACGCGCTGACTGACTCGGTACGAGCGTCAGCGCCGCAGGCTTATTCGCCCAGTGCGCGTTTCTTCTTGCTGGTCTGTCTGGTCTTGGCGCGTTTGATGTTGCCGCCGAAAGTGACCCGCTCATTCCCTTTGACCATCACCTTGGTGACGGTTGGCTTTCTGATGCCGCTGGGTTTGACGATGGTGACTTCGCGCAGGCCTTTGCCGCGTTTGCCGCTGACTTCTTTTTCAGCATCGACTTTAGGCCGGTACAGCACCAGCAATTTGCCGATGTGCTGAATGGGTGCCGCCTGCAGTTCGGTGCAGATGGATTCATAGAAGCCAATGCGCTTTTCGCGGTCGTCGCCAAACACGCGAACCTTGATCAGGCCATGGGCATTAAGGCCGTGATCGATTTCTTTCATAACCGCAGGGGTCAGGCCAGCTTCGCCAATCATGACCACAGGGGAGAGGCCGTGCGCCTCAGAACGCAGTTCGCTGCGCTGCGCAGGTGAGAGTTTCAACATAACGATCCTTTAAAAGCGGTATTCTACGTGAATGGCAAAGAACAAACTGAACAAAAACTGGTTACACGACCATATCAACGACCCTTACGTCAAACTGGCGCAAAAAGAAGGCTATCGTGCCCGTGCGGCTTACAAGCTTAAAGAGATCGACGAATCCGAACATCTGATCAAGCCCGGGCAAATTATTGTCGACCTCGGTTGCACGCCGGGCAGCTGGTCGCAATATGTGCGGCGCAAGCTGGCCGGCAAGGATGGCGGCGGCATTCATGGCACCATTATCGGTCTCGATATGCTGCAAATGGAGCCGGTTGCCGACGTCAATTTCATCCAGGGTGACTTTCGCGAGCAGGACGTGCTTGAGCAACTCGAAGCGGCGCTGGCCGGGCAGAAGGTCGACCTGGTTTTGTCCGACATGGCACCGAACCTGTCAGGGATATCACTGACTGACGCTGCGCGCATGGAAGACATTATCGATCTGGCCATTGAATTTACCCGCGCCCACATGAAACCTTCGGGTAGCTTGCTGGTCAAATGTTTTAACGGTAGTGGTTATACCCAGATCGTCGAAAAATTCCGTCGCGAGTTTAAAGTCGTCAGTCCCAAAAAACCCAAGGCCAGCAGGGATAAATCTTCCGAGATTTTCTTGCTCGGCAAAGGCTTGAAGAATCCGCTCTGAATCGCATCAGAAAGCCAAAAATTTGGCTTGAAAAATCAGTGATCTAGCCCCATATCCTCGCTGGCAAGGTGGTGTTAATGCGAGTAGAATTTACCATTAAGTAAAAGTCGGTCCGCGTTTAAGGAGTTTTCGTGAATAATATGTTTTCCAAAGCCGCCATCTGGGTTGTGATCGCCCTTGTGCTGTTTACCGTATTTAAACAGTTCGACGATCATGGCATCGGCAGTGGTGCAACAGCCATTCCGTACTCCGATTTCCTCGATGAAGTGAAAGCCCAGCGCATTCGCGAAGCCACCATTGAAGACCGGACCATCGTCGCGCTGACTAACGACGGCAAGAAAATCAAGGCCACCACCACCGCGCTGGACCGCGGCCTGATTGGCGACCTCGTCAACAACGGCGTCAAATTTGATGTCAAGCAGCCCGAACAGCCTTCCTTCCTGTCCCAGGTTTTTGTTTCCTGGTTCCCGATGCTGCTTTTGATAGGCGTCTGGATTTTCTTCATGCGCCAGATGCAGGGCGGCGGCAAGGGCGGAGCATTCTCCTTCGGTAAATCCAAAGCGCGCATGCTCGACGAAAATGCCAACGCCGTCACTTTTGCGGATGTGGCCGGTTGCGACGAAGCCAAAGAGGAAGTCAACGAACTGGTCGATTTCCTGCGCGACCCGACCAAATTTCAAAAGCTCGGTGGCCGCATTCCGCGCGGCGTGCTGATGGTTGGCCCGCCGGGCACCGGTAAAACGCTGCTGGCGCGCGCCATTGCGGGCGAAGCCAAGGTGCCGTTCTTCACCATTTCCGGTTCGGACTTTGTTGAAATGTTTGTCGGTGTCGGGGCCTCCCGTGTGCGCGACATGTTCGAAAACGCGAAAAAGCATGCACCTTGCATTATCTTCATTGACGAAATTGATGCAGTCGGTCGTCACCGTGGTGCCGGCATGGGTGGCGGTAACGATGAGCGTGAACAGACCTTGAACCAGTTGTTGGTCGAAATGGACGGCTTTGAAGCCAATGCCGGCGTGATCGTCATCGCTGCAACCAACCGCGCCGACGTGCTCGACAAAGCGCTACTGCGTCCGGGTCGTTTTGACCGTCAGGTAATCGTTGGCCTGCCGGACATTCGCGGTCGCGAACAAATCCTGATGGTTCACATGCGCAAGGTGCCTATCGGTCCTGATGTCAAAGCCGACATCCTTGCCCGCGGTACGCCCGGATTCTCCGGTGCGGATCTGGCCAACCTGGTTAACGAAGCGGCGCTGTTTGCTGCCCGTCGCAACAAACGTTTAGTGGAAATGCAGGACTTCGAAGACGCCAAAGACAAAATCGTCATGGGTCCGGAGCGCAAATCGGCTGTCATGCGCGAAGAAGAGCGTCGCAACACGGCTTACCACGAGTCAGGCCATGCGGTGGTGGCCAAGCTCTTGCCCAAGGCTGATCCCGTTCACAAAGTCACCATCATGCCGCGCGGTTTTGCGCTGGGTCTGACCTGGCAGTTGCCAGAGCATGACCGCATCAATATGTACAAAGACAAGATGCTGGAAGAAATCGCTATCTTGTTTGCTGGTCGTATCGCCGAAGAGATTTTCATGCACCAGATGTCAACTGGCGCCTCGAACGATTTCGAACGTGCGACCAAACTGGCGCGCGCAATGGTCACCCGTTACGGCATGTCGGATGCGCTCGGCACCATGGTCTATGAAGACACCGAGCAGGATGCTTACTTTGGCCGCATGTCTGCCAAGACCGTGTCCGAAGCCACGCAGCAAAAAGTGGACACCGAAATTCGCAGCATACTGGACCAGCAATACGCCCTGTCCCGTAGTCTGCTGGAGCGCAATACCGACAAGGTCGAACTGATGGCCAAGACTTTGCTGGAGTGGGAAACCATTGATGCCGACCAGATCAATGACATCATGGACGGCCGTGCGCCGCGCCCACCGAAAGCAGGTATTCCACCGCCACGTGCAAACGATGGCACCAAGGGTGGCGGTGATGTGGCGACTGCCACCGCACCAGCATAAACAGGTGCTGCCGACTGCTGGTTGAATCGGCAAATTAAAAAGGGTGGGGAGTGATCCCCGCCCTTTTTCTATGTCCCGGGCCCTGCTTTTTTTGTATTCAATGAAAGACACTGGGTCCCGATTTTCATCGGGACGACGGGAGTAAATTAGAGTGCGTCTAAACATCTACCGTCGCCCCAGCGCAGGCTGGGGTCCAGCGTCTTGTATTTAAAAATATTACGGACCGCATTGGACGCTATTGTGAAACCCAATCAAACCCTCAGCGCTTTGCAGTGCGGCCGCTATCGCTTGCCGGTTGCGGACGCGTCCCATCGCCCCTTAGTGATGGGCATTCTGAATGTGACGCCGGATTCTTTTTCAGACGGTGGCCGCCATGCCTCGCTGGAGCTGGCGATCACCCATGCAGAAAATATGATTGCCGAAGGTGTTGATCTGATTGATATCGGCGGCGAATCGACCCGGCCCGGAGCGCCAGCGGTGTCGGTTGAAGAAGAACTGCGGCGGGTGATGCCGGTTATTTTTGCCTTGCGGGATTGCGGACGACCTTTGTCGGTGGATACGCGTCGGCTGGCAGTAATGCGTGCGGCCATTGATGCCGGTGTCGACATGATTAATGATATCGATGCCTTTCGCTGTGAGGGTGCTTTAAGCCTGCTCAGTGACAGCGACAGCGCGCTCTGTATCATGCACATGCAGGGTGAGCCGCAATCCATGCAGCAGGCGCCGCATTATGAAGATGTGGTGGCCGAAGTGAGTGCCTTTCTCGCTGAGCGCATTGATGCAGCGCTGAAAGCGGGTATTGCGCGACAACGGCTGTGTATTGATCCCGGTTTTGGTTTTGGCAAAACACTGGGCCATAATCTGGCCCTGTTGCAGCACATAGGCAGCATGCAGACGGCCTTAAACGTGCCGCTGCTGGCAGGCTTGTCACGCAAAAGCATGATTGGCCAGTTGACCGGCCGGCCGATTGAAAAACGCATGGCAGGCAGCTTGGCCGCAGCGTTGCTGGCAGCCCAGCAGGGCGCGAAAATCGTGCGCGTGCATGATGTCGCCGAAACTGTCGATGCCATGAAGGTGTGGCATGCCAGCACGCAGACTAACCGTAAGAATGAGAACCCATGAGCAGACAATATTTTGGTACCGATGGCATTCGCGGACGCGTCGGCACCATGCCGATCACCCCCGACTTTGTGATGCGCCTTGGTTATGCGGCCGGCAAGGTGCTGGCGCAAAGTGAAGCACTCGCTAGCGGTGTCAACAGGCCGACTGTACTGATTGGCAAAGACACGCGGATTTCCGGTTACATGCTCGAAGCCGCACTCGAAGCCGGTTTTGCCGCAGCGGGGGTAGATGTGATGCTGGCCGGTCCTGTGCCAACGCCGGCAGTCGCCTATCTGACCCGTGCCTTGCGGCTGTCGGCCGGCGTAGTGATCTCGGCCTCGCATAATCCTTATCATGACAATGGCATCAAGTTTTTTTCGGCACAAGGCAATAAATTGCCCGACGCAGTGGAAGCGGCGATTGAAGCCGAGCTGAATAATCCCATGGCTTGCGTGCCTTCGGAAAAGCTTGGCCGTGCCCGGCGACTTGATGATGCGCGAGGCCGCTACATCGAATTTTGCAAGAGCACTTTTCCCAATGAGCTGGACCTGCGCGGCATCAAACTGGTGGTCGATTGCGCGCATGGCGCGGCTTACCATATTGCGCCCGACGTCTTTCATGAACTGGGCGCCGAGGTCATTGCCATTGGTAATACGCCCAATGGCTTCAACATCAATGACAAGCATGGCGCAACCGCGCCAGCTGCGCTTTCAGCGGCAGTGCTGGAACATCATGCGGACTTGGGCATTGCCCTGGATGGCGACGCAGACCGCCTGTTGATGGTGGACGCCAGCGGCCGAATCTATAACGGCGACGAACTCTTGTATCTGATGGTGAAAGACAGGCTGGCTAACGGTGGTGTATCCGGCGTGGTCGGCACCCTGATGACGAATATGGCTGTTGAAGTCGCCTTCAATGCAATGGGTGTGGGCTTTGCCCGCGCCAAAGTAGGTGACCGTTATGTGCTGGAAGTCTTGCAGGAGCGTGGCTGGCTGATGGGCGGCGAGGGCTCGGGACATTTATTATTTCTCGACAAGCACACCACGGGTGACGGCATCGTCTCGGCCCTGCAGGTATTGTCGGCCTTGCAGCGCAGCGGGCAGACTTTGGCGCAAATTACCGCCGACATGCGCCTGTGGCCGCAGACCCTGATCAACGTCAAAGTGCCGTCTGGCTTTGACTGGAAAAAGAGTGAAGGCATCATCGGTGAGAAAGAACGGGCCGAGGCAGAACTGGCAGGCAGTGGTCGCGTATTGATCCGCGCTTCCGGCACCGAACCGCTGATTCGGGTGATGGTTGAAGCCCGCGATGCGACGCTGGCGCAAGCGCTGGCCGAAAGAATTGCGGCACAAGTTCAATAATCTGTTTCCTGATGCAACAAAAACCGTGACGGCAGCGAAGCTTGCGGTTATAATTCTGTTCTTCGGAGTGTGGCGCAGCCCGGTAGCGCACCTGGTTTGGGACCAGGGGGTCCAAGGTTCGAATCCTTGTACTCCGACCAGTAAATAAAACGGGTTGTCATTGACAACCCGTTTTTCATTTTGCACACTCATCTCGTTGTACCTCCAAATTCCTTTACCGTACTGCCCATAGCTCAGATGGATAGAGCAACGGCCTTCTAAGCCGTAGGTCACAGGTTCGACTCCTGTTGGGCAGGCCACCTCTTGTTTTTTTCCAGATTGGGTTTTCTGCATCAGTGCCATCAATGGTGTCAGTTGGTTTCCTCCGTGCGCCTGTTAACTGATTTCATAATGGAGAGCCGCCGGCGTCAGGGTTAGTGGGTTGTCGGTACTTGCAACAATATTGAGCAGCACCTGATCATGGCCTGGCGTTTCGGTGTACATCACCTGGAAGTAATGCGTGCCCTCTGACAGGAAGGGATTATTTTGATCCGCGACTGCCGATTCAATATGGTAAGTCGCTGCACTGCTTGTCGCAAACGCAACTTCTATCGTGTCGCCTTCAGCGTGATTAAAATCCATCACCCATTTACTGACGGTGTCGGTATTGCTGTTGGAAACAAAGGTTTTGAAGGTATCTGCACCCGCGCCACCCCAGGCAAAACTGCTGCCGCTGTCCTGGGAATTAAGGATGAATATATCGTCGCCGCCTTCGCCAAAAAGCTGAGTAAAGCTGCCACCGTCTCTGATTGTATCGTTGTCGCTACCGGCATAGATTATGTTTTTCCCTGTGCCACCATTGATTTGATCGTTGCCTTTGAGGCCAAAAATGACATCATCTCCCGCATCACCATTAATCACATTGGCAAGGTTATTGGCGAAAATTCTGTCATTTCCATCGCCGCCGCTTGCGCTTAACTGGCTAGAACTAAAATTAATCAAGTCATCAGCCGATGTGCCGGAAGATGTGGAGGGGCCAAATGTGACCTCATCTTCACCAAACAAGTGGATGTCGACAGAGGCTGATGCCAGTGTTTGCGGGTTGACCGGGTCATTGCTCTGGACCTGTATCGAGTAAGTCTGATTGGCCGCCGCAGTAGCTGAGTAGTCGAAGCTGTCGAGTGCCGCATCAGTGACTGTGTAGGTCCAGGCGACTACTTCTTTGCCATCAATGGTCTCGCCGGTGAATGCGGCCGTAAAGTCACCACGGTAGTCCGAACCTTGCGCCGTGACAGTGATGCTGTGGCCGATGCTGAAATCGGGCATAGAAAAAAGTGCCGTTCCGGTTCTGGTTTGCTGTTCGACGAAATTGTGCAAAACAACTAATTCATGCACATTGGCTGAATGGTTGTTCAGTTCCAGTGTGCCAGTGACGGGTTCGTCTACCCCATGAATCGAGAACGTCAGTGTTTTTTGTGTGCCATCAAGGCTTTGCACCGTGAATGCATCTTCATGGAAGGTGGAAGCGTCTGAAGCATTGTAGGCGCCGAGTTGCTGCACCCGTGCATCTTGGTTATTGACGCTGTAGTGATAGTTGCCGTTTGCATCAATCGTCAGGCTGCCCCAATTGAGGTTGTTGCCACCGCCATCCAGATGATTGGCAACGGTGGTTTTGAACTGCGCCTCGTTATTGTCGACGTCCGTAATGCTCAAGGTGCCGCTTAATGCCAGGGTATCGGCTGCGCTATCTTCCGTCACCGTGTTGGTAGCTAAGTCGCCAATTTGCGCTGCATCATTGGTGCCTAATACGTTAAAGCTGATGGTCTTGCTGGTGCCATCGACGCTTTGTACTGTGAATGAATCTACATGGAAGGTGGAAGCGTCCGCAGCATTGTAAGCGCCGAGTTGCTGCACCCGTGCATCATGGTTATTGACGCTGTAGTGATAGTTGCCGCTTGCATCAATCGTCAGACTGCCCCAATTGAGGTTGTTGCCACCGCCATCCAGATGATTGGCAACGGTGGTCTTGAAATGGGCCTCGTTTTTGTCGACGTCCGTAATGCTGAGGGTGCCACTTAATGCCAGCATATCGGCAGCGCTATCCTCTGTTACGGTGTTGGCGGCCAGGTTGCCAATTTGTGCCACATCGTTGGTGCCCAATACGGTAAAGCTGATGGTCTTGCTGGTGCCATCGAGAGCGTGAATACTGAAGCTGTCAACTAGGCTTTGGCCTGCCCCCAGTTCCTGCACGGCCTGCAGATTGTTATCAACGGTATAGACAAAGCCGCCTTGTGAGAGCAGCGAGTTAGCGAGCGTTGGGGTGAATGTCAGATGGCCAATGGTGCTGCCCACCGAATCAACATGGCTTTGCATTAGAGCCTGATTGGCGTTCGGATCAGACACGGTAACTGTGCCGGTTTTGTTCAGGTTACCGCTACTGACATTCAGGTCTTCGGTCACAGTCAGCGGTGTCGGCAGAGTGATGGTGGCGTTATTGGAGAAGCCCTCCACTCGCACATTCAGGTCTGCCTTAAACGAGACACAGCCATTGCTAAACATGCTCAGCCCGTCGGTTCCGACGCTATTAAAGGTCCAGCCACTGCCGGGGTGAATGATGTCGCTGGCGTCGCCACGGATGACCATCTTGTTGTTATCTGACACCCGTGAAATATCTGCAGCGTTAAACCAGATTTGATGCCCGCCACCACCATACAGCCACATTTGTTCGATATTGCTGACAATATTGTTGCACCGTAAATCCAGTTGCTGATTCGTACCCTTGAATAAGAGCGTATCGAAGCCGGTACCACCATCAATTTTCCAGTCGATTGCGTCATAGACCAAAACATCATCGCCCGCACCAGCGATCAGGCCATCGCTGCCTGCGCCGCCATCCAGATAATCGTTGCCTGCTTTGCCGTTAACAAGATTGCTGCTGCTAGTGCCGATTAAGATGTTGTCTGCCGATGTACCGATGATGTTGTCCATGACGCCTCCGAGACTGGTTAATGAAAACCACCAGCTTTGCGGTGGTGCTTCCAGTCTAAGAAGCGCGCGTCAATCAACCTATAGTGCAAATGTACTAGTGTCTTTTTCTGGAGAGGTTCAGAACTTGTAGCCAATCCGCACAACGTAATCGGTTGGATTAATCGTCAGTGTCGATTTGGTTGTCAGCCCTGCGCCCGGGGTGCTGGCACCACCAAGCAGGGTGATCTCTGACTCCAGCGGGATGTAAGACACCGACGCATTGATCGACCATTTTTTATCAATGTTATAGATCACCCCCAGGTTATAAACCGGCGCCCAGGAAGAGCGCAGCTTCGCCGATGTTCCTGCAACGGTGACAAGGGTTGGGTCACTGGTGTTGATCGACACATCCCGGAAGCTGGCATAAGTCACGCCCAGCCCCAGGTAAGGACGAAACGGGTCTTGCGGTGTATTGAATAAATATTTGCCAACCAGCGCAGGTGTCAGTGCCTTGGCTTGTGCTGCGTCCGGATGCGATTGCGGAATGGTGCCGTTTGGCAGGTTCAGGCTTATTTTTAATGTTGGTGGTACGCCCACTGACAGCTCTGCAGCCAGATTGTTGGTCAACATTTGCAGCACGCTCAATGAGGCGGTAGTCTCATTGGCAATCGATGCATCAGTACCAGCCAGCAGCCCATTGAAGGTGGCCGCCGCCGGCGTACCTGTTGAAACCGGCGTGCTCGCACTGGCGTTAGGCACAATATAAGCCACACCAAGGTTAATAATCGTGTCACCTGCTTGTTGTGCAAAGACCGGGCTGACAGCCAATAGCGATGTCAGCAATGCCAAAGGTAAAATCATGTTCATTGCCGCTCCTTGTGAAATGAGCTTGCAGTCTGAACGACAGTTATCACCAGCTGATTGCGCCGGCTCAAGTCTATGAAAATTCTTGGCTTGTCCGGTATCGAGTCGACCCTATGTTAATTTTTTGAAAGGCATTGCACCATGCGATTCGCGTTGATTTTGCCCCTGATTTTTTTAGTCTGCGCCTGCAGTACAGAGCCAAAAAAGCAAGAAGGAAATCAATTTTCCTATTCCTACAGCGCGTTTAATTTTTCTGGCGAGCTGTGGACCAGGGCGATTAATTTATGCAAATCGCAGGGTAAAAGTGCGAAGCCGGATGACACGGAGTGCGGCTTTTTTCGCTGTACCAGCAGCTTTACTTGCGAGTAAATGATTCAGCGTCTGTCCCAGTGCGTGCGGTACACGGCTAGTCCTGTACCGACACCGTATACGATCATTGCCGCGCCTATCAGTGCGAACAAACTGCCTACGGGCGCTGACTCTCTGAGTAGAAACCAGCCGCCGACTGCAACGATGACTAGGCGAGCAGTCCCTGCCATGACCGGGGCGATTAATTTGCCAGCGGCCTGAGAAGAAAAATACAGGCACAGACCCAGACCGAATAAGCAATAGCACGGCCCCACCCACAGAAAATATTCGGCGGCGATGGCCAGAATAGCGGGGTTGTTGGTAAATAAGCTGGTCCATATGTGCGGGAAAAATGCCACCAGTAAGCCAACGCAGCCGAGAATGGCAGACGCCAGCGCAGCCCCGGTCCAGGCTACTTGCCGGGCACGTGCAATTAATCCTGCACCCAGTGCCATGCCAACCAAGGGAATGCAGGCCACACCGATGGCAAAGGTAATGGGGACCAGCAAAAATTCAAGTCGCGCGCCTATGCCATATCCGGCCAATGCTTCGGTACCAAAACCGGAAACGATGCGCGTCAGGATAAGAATCGTCAGCACTGACTGAACGGAAGAGATGCTGGCGATGGCGCCGACTTTCAGGATGTCGCTGAAGTGTTGCGACTGCAGCTTCTGGTTGAAGCGCAGCTGAAGGCGACCTTGTGCTGTCCACAAATACCAGAACAGGAACACTGTGCCGGCGCCATAAGACACAGCCAGACCCAGCGCCACGCCGCTCATCCCCAGGCGCGGAAACGGCCCTATGCCTAAACCTAATGCACCACCCAGCAGCACTTGTCCGACAGCGACCAATAACAAAGTGACAGAGGGTGTTTTCATATTGCCGGAGGCACGGATGATGGAAGAAAAGGCATTCATCAGCCAGATGCCCAGAATGCCGGCAAAAGCGACATTCGAATACGCCAATGCCGCGCTGAGCGACTCGCCT
This sequence comes from Burkholderiales bacterium, assembly GCA_947451925.1. GTDB lineage: Bacteria > Pseudomonadota > Gammaproteobacteria > Burkholderiales > Burkholderiaceae_D > Pernthalerella. The sequence goes on from CANGAW010000053.1 coordinate 16,704, forward strand.
GTGCCGCCGACCATCGTGTAAATCTGCGAACCCAGCGCCAGAAACAAGAGGGTAAACAGCAGGCCGAGGCAAGCGCTGATGACGAACGCATGCAGTGCCAGTGAATTCGCCTTTGCCTCATCAGCGGCACCAATCGCCCGGCTAATGGCGGCACTGATTCCACCGCCCATTGAACCGGCCGATAGCATTTGCATCAGCATGATCATCGGGAATACCAGGGCGATGCCGGCTAAGGCCGGTGTGCCGAGTTGTCCAACGTAAGTCGTTTCGGCAATGCTGACCAGGGTCGTAGCCAGCATGGCCAGCATATTGGGCAGACTCAAGCGCAAAATAGTGGGCAGAATCGGCGAGCTTGTCAGCGGGTTTAAGGTCGTCATTTTTTTTTGATCAGGTTGGCGTTATTTGCCTTGCCAATTGCGAAACAAGCGGCAGGCCTATATACTTGCATATACAAACATTGTACCTACAAATAAAATTCATGGCTGAATCCAACGCAATTAAAAAATCTCCAGGTGCGAACAATCCCAGCCCTGTTGGTTGCACCAGCTTCAAGCTGCGCCAGTTGTCTCGTCGGGTGACGCAGCATTATGAAAAATATTTTTCCGGGACCGGCATCAAGATCACGCAGTATTCATTGCTCTCGCACATTGCGCATCTTGGTCCTGTGATGCCCGGCGAGCTTGCGCGGAAAATGGATATGGGTCCATCGACACTGACCAGAAATTTGCAGCCGCTGGTGGCGGCCGGCTTGGTCGATGTCAGCGAGGGTGCTGACGGCAGAAGCCGTATGGTGACTTTGACGCAAACCGGTCAGGCATTGCATCAGGAGGCGCGCCGCAACTGGCGGGCTGCGCAAACGGCGCTGAATCAGAAATTAGGAAAAGACAACGTAGCAGCGCTTCATGATCTGTTAGATCAGGGCTTGCATGTGTTTCATGATGATGACGGACTTGAATAAATCAGCGCGCAGCGTGACTTAAAATTCTTTATAAAATTTGATTTTGCTCGACTGCTCCATCATTGCCCTGTCGGCGTCACTGCGAGAGGTCTGACTGGCTGACAAGGTGCCGCTGATTCGCCAGCCATCATAGAGTTCATATTTGGTCGAAAGCGACAACTCGGCGACATGGTTTTGTTGTGGCGTATTGAGCAGATTGCTTAAGCCATTTTTCGATTCGGACCATGAGCCGCTGATATTCCAGCGCCAGCCATGAGGCAGCGATGCCTGCACGCTGGCATAGGTTTCGACGCTACTGCCCAGATAGTTATTGGACCCGCTTTCCCAGTTCTGGGTCATGCCGGTTTTAATGGCCCAGCTGTCGGTCAGCGCATGCCGCCAGCTTAATGATGCCGATTTTTTCGTACTGCTTGATGTGAGATTGTTGTGGACCTTGTAACTGCCAGTGATTCTGATTTTGTCTTTGGCGCTGAGCTTATATAGCAGAGTGGGACTGCTGCCGTTCCAGCTCGACAGCATGTTCAGGTCATTGCTCTCCCGTCCGGAAATTAAGGGGAATGCCATTTCTGCTTTGCCCAGTTTGATCTGCGGTCCGGTCGACCATTCAAATTGCTGGGAACGCAGGGGAATCAGTTGGCCATGTCGTGCACCAGACAAATCGGTGGAGGTCAGCCAGTTCAGGCCGGGTTGTAATTGAATTTTTCGTTCACTGTAGAGGCGGTTTTCACGAATTTCGCCGGGAATAAACAGGCTGCTTCCCGAAAAAGGACCAAACAGCAGCGAGTAGGGCGAGCCAGCAAGCTCTGCAGCATGGCTGCTCGCATGGAGGCCGGCCACCAGTAATCCTGCGATGAAAAACGCAGTCTTACGCGATAAAAAGGCAGGGCTTGCAAGCATGGTCACCGAGAACATTACATTCAGGGCCGTATCTTACCCTCGCGACAGACTCATTGGGTAGCGACCAACTGCTTAGGAATCAAGAACACTCGCTCTGATATTTTTCGCTGGCCCGGCGCGCATGGCGGCGGGCACGGCTTTGCGCCGCAGGCAGTGCCTCTTTCAGGTCTTCTTCTTTCCATTTGCGTTGCAAGTCCAGTGCCCGGCATTTTTTCTGTCTGGCCGCTTCGCCGCGCATGCTCATGTTGCGGAATTGTTCATCTTGCCGTTCCCTCTGCTCGCGATTATTTTGCAGTTTACTTAACTCGGCTTTTTCACGAGTCAGTTCCGCCTCAGTCCGGTATGGACTGTGCTGTCCGGCCTCTTGCAGTTCAAGTGTGCTGCCACCGCAAGGCAGGTCGCTGTAATGCACCTGTCCTTGTTGCGTACATTTATAGATGGCCAGAGCGGGTGAGGAAAAAGCTGAGCAACATAAGGCAGCCAGCACAAAACGCGATAAGGGTGACATGCAGACCTCGCAAATTTTTCGGACTCATGACGAAAGACACTGGGTCCCGATTTTCATCGGGACGACGTTAGTAGTATTCAGAGCACTTTGCCCGGGTTCATCAGATTGTGCGGGTCGAGCGCACGCTTGATGGCCGTCATCATAGCCATTTCCGTCGCCGATTTATAACGTTTGATTTCTTCGCGCTTCAAAGCCCCAAGTCCGTGCTCGGCCGAGATCGATCCGTCGTATTTATGCACACTGTCATGCACGCACAGGTTGACTGCCGGCTGCTGCTGCAAAAACGCAGCGTCGTCCTGAGCTGTTGGTGCCGACACGTTGTAATGCAAATTACCGTCACCGAGGTGGCCGAAGCAGACCATGCGGCAGCCAGGGAATGCCGTCTGCAATAAGGCATCCGTTTCGCTGATGAAGTCGGCAATGCGGGACACCGGCAAGGCGATGTCATGCTTGATGTTTTTGCCTTCCGCTGCCTGTGCCATCGAAATATGTTCGCGCAATTGCCACAAAGCCTGCGACTGTGCGATTGAGCTGGCGATCACCGCATCCCTGATCAGGTTTTTTTCCAGCGCGCTGCTCATCATGCTTTCCAGCAGCTGCATCGCATGGCTTTCCGATTCCTGGTCGGAGTGCTCCAGCAATACGTAATGCGGGTGGCGATGTGCAA
>CANGAW010000054.1 GCA_947451925.1 Burkholderiales bacterium
CGTCTGTGCTGGCCAAAGACATTAAAGAACAGTTCGATGCGCTTCCAGTCGGGTTGATGTCGCCAGTGCGCGAACAGTTTTTTGCCATCTCGAATGAGCGCAAGATCAAGCACCCGGCAATTGAAGCCATTTTGACCGCGATGCACGGTACGGTTTTTTAAAAAAAGAGCCGGCAGATAAGCCGGCTCGGTACCAATCTGAAGCAACAGCAAGCGATTAATACAAGCTGGAAATCCAGTGCGCCAGGTTTTCCATGTCATTTTCTGACAGCGTTTGCGCCAGGCTGGTCATATTGCCTGCGTCGTTGTGACGTGTGCGCGACTTGAAGTTTTTCAGCTGCGTGATGATGTAGTCCGGATGTTGTCCGGCCAAACGCGGTATTTCATTTTGTCCTGTCATGCCGCCCATATGGCACATCGCACACAAAGATTCATCGGCTTTTGCCGCGCCTGCTTTGATGCGTTGCGGGTCAGCCTGGAAAGTGCTGCGGACTTGTTTTTGCGAGCCAAAATAAGCAGCAAGATCCTGCATATCGGCTTTTTCAAGCGTGGAAGCGATCGCCGTCATCATCGGATTCTGACGTCGTCCTTCTTTGTAATCTTTGAGCTGCAAATAAATATAGCGCGGGTTTTGTCCTGCCAGCGTCGGGAACATGCCCGCAGCTGAATTGCCAGTGGCACCGTGGCAAGCAACGCATGCTTCGGCTTTCTTTTTGCCAGCTTCAATGTCCTGCGCTTGCGCATTGATGACCAGGGAAGCTAAGGCCAACAGGGAAAATAATGCGTTACGAAATTTCATGATGAAGGCCTATTACGCTCGTTGAGAAAAAAAGAGGCTGCCAGCTGGCAGCCTCTTTGCACTACTAACTAATTACAGTGCGAACACAAACACGCTATTGCCGCGTTTGAAGTCCATCTGTGAGTTACCACCAGCAGCAACAGCAATGTACTGCTTGCCGCGGATCGTGTACGAAGTTGGTGGAGCATTCACACCAGCGCCGCACTGATACTGCCACAAGACCTTGCCGGTCAGTGCGTCATAGGCTTTGAACAAGCCATTGCCTTCGCCAGCGAAAACCAGGCCACCAGCAGTTGACAGCACGCCGCCAATCATTGGTTGATCAGTTCTGGCTTTCCAGACAACTTTGCCCGTGTCCAGATTCACAGCAGTGACGTTACCGAACTGCTCTTCGCCTGGGACGTTTTTGAACGCGCCGCCCAGCCACAGTTTGCCGCCTGGATAAGCAGAGGCTTCAACGTGGTAGGTCATTGGCTGCTCAAGATTGGCAGCATAAGCCAGACGCAGGGTTGGGTTGACAGCCATTGGCGACCATTCCACACCACCATTTGCGCCCAAGGACATACGGGTGCCTTCTGGTGTTGGCAGGCTCCACAGACCTTCTTGGGAAACCATGGCTTCGGAGAAGCGGATCAGGTTGCCGTTGCTACGATCGTGCATGTAGATATGGCCGGTTTTGCCGCCATGAATCACGCCTGGGATCATTTTGCCGCTCTTGTCTTTGATATCGACCAAGATTGGTGGGCTCACAGCGTCCAGGTCCCACACGTCATGTGCGATGTACTGGTAGTGCCATTTGTACTTACCGGTGTCGAGGTCGACAGCCAGCAGCGAGTTGGTGTACAGGTTGTCGCCTGGACGCTCAGCGCCGTACAAGTCAGGAGATGGATTGCCGGCAACGAAGAAGACCGTACGGGTTTTCTTGTCAACAGCTGGCGTCATCCAGACACCGCCACCCAAAGTTTTGTAGAAGTCGCCGCCATTGGTAGCCAGGGCGATTTTTTCTGCAGCGATGTCACGGTGCATATTGCGGCCGGTTGCATCATTAACTGCAAACGAACCTTCATGACCCTTTTCAGGAATCGTGTGGAAGGTCCATGACAGCTTGCCGGTGTTAGCATCAAATGCCTTCACGAAACCACGTACGCCGTACTCGCCGCCGTTGGTACCGATCAGCACTTTGCCGTCAACCACGGTTGGAGCCATTGTTTCGCTGTAGCCCAGTTCTGGATCAGCGATTTGGGTTTCCCACAGCAGTTTGCCGGTTTTTGCATCAAGTGCAACTAACTTGGCGTCCAGCGTGCCCATGAAGAGCTTGCCTTCGGAAACAGCGACACCCTTGTTGTTTGGGCCGCAGCAATAGGTCGACACAGGGCCGATCTTTTGCTTGTAGTGCCAGTATTGTTCGCCAGTGGCTGCATTGACTGCATACACGTGGTTGTAAGAAGTCGTCAGGAACATGACGCCGTTAACGACCAGCGGAGCCGTTTCCATTGATTCCAGCATAGCGGTTTGCACCACGAATGCAGGACGCAGTTTAGCGACGTTGCTGACATTGATCTGGGCAGCTGGGTAGAAACGAGTCTGCTCGTAGCTACCATTTGCGTGCAACCAGTTTTTTCCATCTTTGGCTGCGCCATCGAGCATGAATTGGCTAACAGTGCCAAAGTTCGGCATTGCGATAGGCTTGATGCCTGCGCCGGAGATTGGTTCTTGCGCATAGACTGAGCCAGCCAGGACCAGACCGGTCGCAGCGAGCGTCTTGAGCATTGTATTCAGAGCCATGTGGCATCCTCTCGTAGTAAGTTTAAAGTCTCTTTTGTCCATCAGATCTTTTGCAAAATCTGAACCAAGTGGTGCAGCCCCGCAAAAATCGGGATTGACCCCGTTTTTATTGGCTGGACATTTATATTGACGGCAATAAAAAACACATTATTATTGCGCTCGCTGATCGTAGTGTTTGTTCGCTGAATTGGCAACAAGAAATGTGAAAATTTAGAGGTATTTAAATATGAAATTAATGACAAGAACTTTTTCTCTCGGCTTGTGTTTATTGTTGTGCGGCGCAGCATCCGCACAACAGGCGGATAACCCGCATAGCCTGTCTCTGGCGGCTGTTCGCGCCGGTAATTTGGCTAAGTTGCAAAACCTGATTGAGCAGCAAGGTGCGAATATGAATTCACGCAACCGGCCAGGCGAAAGCTTGTTGATGATGGCGATTAAGGCGGGCAACACCGAGATCGCCGAGTATTTGCTCAACAAGGGCGCCAACGTCAATGTCGCCAATACTTCAAAGGTGACGCCGCTGATGGCTGCCGCTTATAACGGCGATCTGAATCTGTGCAAGCGTTTGCTGGAGAAAGAGGCCGATATCAATGCGGTAGATCAGCTAAAAAAGACGGCGATCGTTTATGCGGCAGGTATGGGCAAAACCGATGTTGTGGCGCTCTTGCTTGAGCGTGGCGTGGATGTGAATGCGCGCTACCCGAACCAGCTCACGATCCTGATGTGGGCCGCAGGTGCGGGTTACGTCAATACGGTGGCGCTACTCATGCAAAAAGGTGCCGATGCCGGTCTGCTTGATAACCGTGGCAAGACGGCATTGCAAATAGCGGATGAAGCAGGACATCTTGACGTGAAAAATTTCCTCACTGAGATTGCTGCAAAATAGTTATTACAAGCACAAAAAAGCCTGCCGATTAATGAACTGACACTCATTAATCGCGCAGGCTTTTTTTTGCCATCCAGCCATGCCGGTTTGGCAAAACAGACTTCAGGGTTTTTTCAGCTCAATCTCGAACTGGGCAAACCATGCTGCAACATTGTCGATATCTTCGTCGGACAGTGGCTTGGCCATCAGGCTCATGACCTCATTGTGGCGCTTGCCGTCACGGAACTGCTTCAACTGACTCGCCAGATAGATGTCCGGCTGGCCTGCCAGCGAAGGTGTGCCCGGCAGGGTGCTGATACCGTTTGCGCCATGGCACATCACGCAGGATTGCGAGACTGCTGCGCCAGCTTTCACATCACCAGCCAATACAGGTGAAGACAGGTTTGCGCACAGCAAACCGATGAATAGGGGAGCAAATAATTTCATGATGAGGATCTATAAAAAATTAAATTAAGCTAAAAAAAATCGCCCGTCACGATAAACGGGACAGGCGATTTTACATGCTTTAATCCTGCTGAATTTCTTTGCCTTGTTCATTCACCCACGGCATTCGCATGCCGGGGTGATGTTCAATGCATCAGATAGTCAGCACAGTCGATTAGTTACCGGTGTAGCTGATGCGATAGATCGCGCCAGCGTAGTCATCGGAAACCAGGATCGAACCGTCTGGCAGGTTAGCCACGTCAACTGGGCGGCCAAGCGCGCGCTTGGTCACTGCGTCGAGGAAGCCATCAGCAAACACTTCAGCTTTGCCTGCGGTGCCATCAGCTTTGACTGGCACGTAGTTGATCAGGTAGCCGCTTGGCTCGGTACGATTCCATGAACCATGGGAAGCAACGAAAATGCCGCCTTGGTATTTTGCTGGGAACGCTTTGCCCGTGTAGTGGGTCAGGCCCAATTGTGCCTGGTGAGCTGGGAACTCGACGTCTGGGAACACAACGTTAGCTGGCTCTTTCATGTCTTTCAGTTCAGCAGCGGCAGGTGAACCTGCAACTTTGAAATGACCGTTCCAGTATGGGAAGCCGTAGTGTTGACCAGCTTTGACCAGATGGTTCAGCTCGCCTGGTGGAATGTCATTGCCCAAACCGTCAACCTGGTTGTCGGTGGTCCAGACAGTTTTGTCTTTCGGGCTGATGTCGATACCAGCTGGGTTACGCATACCCATTGCAAACACTTCGCGACCTGAACCGTCGAGGTTCATGCGCACAACACCGCCGATACCGACTTTGTTGTACAGGTCGATCTTGTCTTTTGGCTGCACGTTGTATGGCTGACCCAGAGCGATGTAGAGCTTGCCATCTTCCGACACGCGGCAAGTACGGCCGGTGTGGTTGAATGATTGCTCTTCAACTGGAATCAGACCGCCTTCAGGAACGACCAGGCCAACTGCAACGTCCGGACCTTCATAGAAGTATTCAGCTGCTGGGAAAGTCAACACACGGTTGGATTCGGTAACGATCAGGAAGCCGTCTTTGGTCCAGCAAACGCCGTTAGGGTTGCTGAATTTGATCGATGGAGCGAAAGCTTTGACTTCGTCGGCAACGTTGTCGCCGTTACGGTCGGTCACAGCCCAAACTGTGGTCTTGCGGGTACCAACGAAGAGCATGTTGGTCGAAGGAGCAACTGCCATGTAGCGTGCGTCAGGGACGATTGCGTACAGTTCGATCTGGAAGCCTTCTGGCAATTTGACTTTTTTCAGGTTGGCTTTGATCGCGTCAGCGTTCTTACCAGCTTGATCGACAGTCTTGATGTTCATGTCGGTGTTGGTGTTCTTCATTGCCGAGATCTTGTCCAGATTCTCGTCTTTTGCGAAACCAGTAGATGCGAACGCCAGCAGGACGGCAGTAGCCAGAACGCCTTTAACTAATACGTGGGATTTTGCCAATTTAATCTCCGATTGATTTTTAATTTACGAAACAAAGTCTGGAACAGCCCAACAAACCCCTTGTTTATGACAAACAAACACATGAAAATTTGTCACAAAGAAAGTAGGACGGTGGACTATAGAACCTTGGCGCGAGCTGATACAAGTGAATTTTTTTCATCATTGGACAGTTTAGCTATTGTACAAATTCAATAAGGAAAACAGATTTTTATGCCGACGATCGACCGATTCCTTATTGAAACCTTGATATTTTGACTAACAGTCCTGAAAAATTTGCTCTGAATTAATTAATAACGACGCCCCAAGGCGTTTCTCCAACTTTAATTTCGATGCTTACAGTCAGGCTCTCGGTATCAATGACCGAGACCGAGTTAGAACGTCCGTTTGCTACATAGAGTTTTTTGCTGTCCGGCGTAATGGCCATGTTCCAGGGCCGCTTGCCCACAGGGATGGTGGCCACAATCTTGTTATCGGCGGTATTGATTGCGGATACCGTGCCATCTTTGCCATTGGATATGTAGACCCGATTGCCGTCTGGCGACACCGTTACCCCGTTGCAGAAATTCCCGGCTTTGATTTGTGCCACGACTTTTTTCGTACTGACGTTGATGACGTAAACCGTGCTGACAAGTTCTGAAGCAACGTAGGCAAATTTGCTGTCGGGCGTGAACGCGATACCGCGCGGTCGGTCACCGACCTTAATTGAGCCTACCTGTTTGCGTTTTGCCACATCGACAACGTCGACACTATCGGCCTCCTCGGCGGAGACATAAAGCCATTTGCCATTCGGACTGAATACTGCATGCTCCGGATTCTTACCCTGGGTTTTGACGGCGAATAGTTTCTTATTGGTGCTGGTTGCAACAAAATTCACTGAGTTACTGATCTCGGAAGCAGCAACCACCCATTTGCCGTCGGCTGAGACGGACACACCTTCAGGCGACTCGCCAAGCTCCACGGTGCCGGACGCGATGCGCTTCTCCAGATCGATTTTTACCAATACATTATTGGGCTGGTCACTGACATAGAGGGTTTTGCCGTCTTTTGAAATGCCTAGTCCACGCGGCTTGTCGCCGGCCTTGATTTCTTCAACAACGGTATCGCTGGCCGTGTCGATCACAGATACGGTGCCGGATTTTTCATTGGGAACGTAAGCAAAGGGTGCCGCCAGTACGACGCAGGGCGCCGCCAGTGCGGCCAGCAGGAACGTGCGGGCAGCGAAAGCAATAGAACAAAACTTCAAGGATTTCATAATCGGATCCGTGTGCGATGAAAGAAATGGAATGTTTTCGACAAGAAGATAGCAACGAGAGAATACATGAAACCAAGCTTGACTAAGCAGGATCCTGTTCCAGCCAAAGCAGATCGTAAAAATCAGGTAGGATGATGGCCGCGTTCGATGTCCGGTACTGCTTATGCTCGCCATGAGACTCGCGCAAATGCGTCATCCCACTCCGATTTCCATGAAAGATTTACATGCCCTCAGATTTTGATGAACAAGACTGGCGACGTTTCCTGAAGAGCCTGGGCGAAGATCCTGATCGCCCCGGATTAAAGGAAACTCCGCACCGACTGGCCAAGGCATGGAAGCACTGGACTTCAGGTTATCAGCAAGTTCCTGCTGATCTGTTGAAGACCTTTGAAGATGGCGCCGAAGAATATAACGAGCTTATCGTGGTGCGCAATATTCCGGTCTACAGCCATTGTGAACACCATCTCGCGCCGTTTTTTGGCAGGGCCACCGTGGGCTATATGCCCAACGGTAAGATCGTTGGCTTGTCCAAATTAACGCGACTGGTCGATTGTTTTGCCAAGCGTTTGCAAGTTCAGGAGCGTCTGACGATTCAGGTTGCCAATGCGCTGATGGAGTCCTTGCAGCCCAAAGCGGTCGGTGTAGTGATTCGCTGCCGACATTTGTGTATGGAAAGCCGTGGCATCCGAACACCGGGCGAAGAAACCGTTACTTCGGCGATGCTGGGAGAGCTGCAGCCTAATCTCGCCATGCGTACCGAATTTTTGGCCCTGGCAAGAGAAGACTGATTTCAGGCTTTTTGTTTCTGGAGTTTTTTCCTTTTAACCGGCGCCAGCATCGTCTGGCGACACTCGGCTGATCCGCAACGGCAGCCGTAGGCTTGTTTGAGTGACTTGGTCATTTTTTCGTCAATGACCAGGCCATAGTCATAGGCGAGTTCTTCGCCGCGCCGGATGTCGTTGAGAGCATGAATGAAGACCCGGCCTTTTTCTTCCTGCGCTTCGCAATTGGGCTCGCATGAATGGTTGATCCAGCGTGCATCGCTGCCACCTTCGCCACCATCAATCAGTTTGCCGCTTTCGAGGCTGAAGAAAAATGTGTGATACGGATTTTCCGGATCGAGTCCCATGCGCTTTTCCGCCTGCTTGTCCGTGATGCGCGAACCCGTGTATTCAATGATGCGCGTGCCTGCCGCAATTTTGCGCGTGGCAAAAACACCCCGTCCATGAATTTTAGAAAATTTGACCTTGATTGCCTGTTCGGCGTCAGGTTTTTCAGGCGTGCTTTTTTTCATGCAGATCCCGGGAAAAAATAACAAGGCGTGACAAAAAATTCGGCCCTGTGCATGCTTGTCTGACAGGGCGCCCGATGATAGCGCAGCCGGTATCACGCGCACAAGTGCCACCACCAAGCGGGTAAATTTTTCTGTGAAATGGTCAATTTTTCCGATTGATGACGGAGGTTTTTTACTGCTTTACTAGGGCACGCAATGCTTCTGCAGGCTGGCATGCAGATTGCGGTAAGTGCGGGGCAGATTTCAACCAGGCGACCGGATGGTCGCTCCCCTCAGCAAAAGGAGAAATTGAATGCCCAATCAAACGACTCAATCCCGACCCCTTGTTGCTATGCTCGGTTTTGTCAGCATTGCCTGCCTGATGTTTACCTTGCATGCGCAGTCCCAGGAAAGTAGTCAGTCTGGCTCGCAAACGAAGCAGTCCACAGGAAAATCCACCAGTGCCGGTGCTTCGTCCATGGGTACGGAAATGCGCAGTAGTGGCAAGCTCAATAGCGCCGATGAAAAACTGCTCAAGGAACTGGCGCAGGCCAATCTGACGGAAATTAACGCGGGAAAAATGGCCGAACAAAAATCCGACAATGCCGAAGTCAAAACCTTTGCGCAAAAAATGATCACAGACCACAGCAAATCGCTTGATGAACTCAAGCAGATTGCCCAGGCCAAAGGGGTCAGTTTGCCGAGCGAACCGGACAGCAAACAACTGGCAATGGAAAAAAACCTCTCAACTCTGTCAGGTGCGCAGTTTGATCGTCAATATATCGATCAATCCGGCCGGCGTGCCCATCGCGATACGCATCGTTTATTGCAACGTGCCAGTAGCCGGGCCGAGGACGCCGATCTGAAAGCCTACGCCAGCAAAACTTTGCCAACAGTGGAAAGTCACCAGCAGTTGGCCACGGATGCGCGCAAAGAATTAAAGTCCACGAGTGAAGGCAAAAGCGGTACAGGCACGACTGAAAAATCTGGCGGCAGTTATAAATAGACTGAAGTTGCCTGATTGAGGCGCTGTAACCGGCGTCAATTTGCACAGCGTGGTGAGGTAAAATGGCGGCTTCTTCCAACTCTGGAAGAAGCGCTTATTTTTTCCTCTGACTGAATCAAACCACTGCGCATGCTGCGACTGACTGACGTAACTCTTCCGCTTGACCATCCTGAATCAGCATTACAAGAGGCGGTGCTCGCACGCCTGGGCATTACCGCTGCCGAGCTGATCGAACTCAAGGTTTTCCGGCGCGGCTACGATGCCCGAAAAAAATCAGCCATCCTGTTGGTCTACACATTGGATGTCAAACTCAGCGATGAAGCCGCCGTGCTGGCACGTTGCAAGTCCGGTAAAGTATCAGTGGCGCCAGACATGGCGTATCACTTCGTTGCCCATGCGCCGGCAGAGCTGACAAAGCGTCCGGTGGTGATCGGTTTTGGTCCTTGCGGTTTATTTGCTGCGCTGATTCTGGCGCAAATGGGTTTTCGTCCATTGATTATCGAGCGCGGCAAAATGGTACGCGAACGGACCAAGGACACCTTTGGATTGTGGCGCAAGCGCGAACTCCATCCGGAATCGAATGTGCAATTTGGCGAAGGCGGTGCGGGCACTTTTTCCGATGGCAAGTTGTGGACGCAGGTCAGCGACCCCAAGCACTACAGCCGCAAAGTGCTGGAAGAATTCGTCAAGGCCGATGCCCCGGCCGAAATCATGTATGTCAGCAAGCCCCATATCGGCACTTTCCGGCTGGTCAAAATGATAGAGCAGATGCGCGCGCGCATCATTGAGCTGGGCGGTGAATTTCGTTTCGAGCAAAAGGTAGAAGACGTCACCATCGTCGATGGCAAGCTGACGGGGCTTACACTGTCCGACGGCGAGCAGATCGTCTGCGATCATGTGGTCTTGGCAATCGGCCATAGCGCGCGCGACACTTTTGACATGTTGAATCGTCGCGGTGTCTATATGGAAGCCAAACCGTTTTCTATCGGCTTTCGGATCGAACATCCGCAATCGGTCATCGACCGTTGTCGCTTTGGACCCAATGCCGGTCATCCGCTGCTTGGCGCGGCCGACTACAAACTGGTCCACCATGCCAGCAATGGTCGTTCCGTTTACAGTTTTTGCATGTGCCCGGGTGGCACCGTGGTGGCGGCGAGTTCCGAGCCGGGGCGTGTTGTAACCAATGGCATGAGCCAGTATTCACGCAATGAACGCAATGCCAATGCGGCGATTGTAGTCGGATTAACACCTGCCGATTATGCTGCGCATCCAATGGCGGGCATGGATTTTCAGCGGCATTGGGAGTCACGGGCTTTTGAGCTGGGTGGGGGCAACTACAATGCGCCGGGCCAATTGGTCGGTGACTTCATTGCCGACCGTCCATCGGTGAAATTGGGTGCGGTTGTGCCCTCTTACCAGCCTGGCGTCACGCTAGGCGATCTGAATTCGGCTTTGCCGGATTATGCGATTGTCGCGATCCGCGAAGCGCTGCCGGCGTTTAATAAACAGATTGCCGGATTTTCAATGCAAGACGCGGTATTAACCGGCGTGGAGACACGGACTTCTTCGCCCTTGCGCATTAAACGGCAGGACAATTTTCAGAGCATCAATACCCAGGGTTTGTATCCTGCTGGCGAAGGCGCGGGCTATGCCGGCGGCATTATGTCGGCAGCGATTGACGGTATTCGGGTGGCAGAGGCGGTGGCGCGATCTATTTGCGAGCGCTGAGCATAAAAAAACGGGCCGCTGAAGCGGCCCGTTTTTCATCAGTATGAAACTGATTATTTCTTGCTACGTGCTGGCTTTTCAGCAGCAGGTACGAAATGCTTGGTAGCCTGGCTGATATTGTCTTCCAGTGTTTCGCCGGCTTGCTTGGCTACTTTGGTCAGTTGCTCGTAGCCTGAGCTGGCGTTAGCGATGCTGGCCTTGATCATGGCGATGGCGTTTTCCGAACCGGCAGGTGCTGACTTGGACAGATCATCCATCAGGGTGCTGACGTGGCGTGAAGTTTCAGCCATGCGCTCTTCAGCAGCCTTGGTAAATTCAGCTTGTGCTTTTGCAGCGATACCAGCCAGATGACGAGCGTAAGCCAGTGCTTTCTCTGCATTGGGTTGTGCCTGAGCCGAACCGACTGCCATGACTTCTTGTGCATCTTTTGCAGCCAGGATTTGCTGGGCAGCAGCGGAAGAATGTTCCAGCGTTGCTTTGACAGTGTTCATGTTCAGTTCCACCAGCTCTGCTACGCTGTGCAGGGCTTTGTTAGCCAGGTCGCTCATGGCGCTCAGTTGGGCATCAAAGCTGGCTTTGGTGGCATTTGAAAATTGGTCTGGGTTTGAAAACATGGTGTTTCTCCTTAAGAATGAGTGAGTCAGGCTTTTATTGTGCGCTGCAACAATTCGTATTTTAAGGACTTTCAAACTTGTGTCAAGAATATTTTTGTGCATAGCAGCATAAATTTGATTTTGGCCAATTTTACATAGCAAATAGGCAAATATTATTTTGCCCAGGCAATCAAATTTTCAGCATATGCAAGCATTGCCCGCAGCGACTTCCCCAGACACTTGCCTATAATTGCCGGACTATTTTCATTCCGGAAAAGCCATTCATGAATACTGCGCACTTTGCCCATTGGCCAGCTGGCTTGCCGCTCATGCTGACGGTGCCACAGACCAGCTTAGCGACCAATCTGGCGATTTCTGCTTTGCGTTATCCGGACAAGACAGCATTGGTTTTTTTTGACTGGCAGCTCAGTTACCGGGATTTGCAGGCCCAGGTCGAAGCCATGGCTGCTCACCTGCAGCAAGTGTGTCAGGTCAGGCGTGGTGACCGGGTGTTACTGCATATGCAGAATTGCCCGCAATTCGTCATTGCCTTCTATGCCATCTTGCGCGCAGATGCGATGGTGGTGCCGGTTAATCCTATGCTGATGACTGAGGAATTGCGTCACACCGTTGCCGACAGTGGCGCGATGGTCGCCATCACGGCACAAGAATTGATTCCACGCTGGTTGCCACTGCTGGCAGAAACGGGCCTGCAACATGTGGTTATGGCCACCTACTCCGACTGTCTTCCAGCGCCTGCTGCCGAGATGCCCGAATGGCTGAGTGCGCCGCGCAAACAGATTGAAGATCCGCGCATTCATGGCTGGCAAGAGGCGATTGCCGCCAAGCGCACGCCGACTGCGCAAATGGCCGGGCCAGATGACCTGGCTTGCATGCCCTATACCTCGGGTACCACCGGCAAGCCCAAAGGCTGTGTGCACACGCATGCATCCCTGATGTACACAGCAGTCACCAGTTCAATCTGGTCCGGCACCACTGCGCCGGATCATGTGGCGCTGGCGGTGTTGCCTATGTTTCATGTGACTGGCATGCAAGTAAGCATGAACACGGCCATTTACACGGGCGCTACGCTCATCATTTTGCCGCGCTGGGACCGCGATCTGGCCGGACGCATGATTACCCGGCATCGCGTCACCACCTGGACCAGTATCCCGACCATGATGATTGATTTTCTGTCCAATCCCAAGCTGGGTGAATACGACATTTCGAGCTTAAAGCGCGTATCCGGCGGTGGTGCGGCGATGCCAGCGGCCATTGCACAAAAGCTGCTCGAGTTGACCGGCCTGCGTTACATGGAAGGCTATGGCTTGTCGGAGACGATTGCGACGACGCACTCAAACCCGGTGCAGCGTTTGAAGCAGCAATGCCTGGGCATTCCGATTTTTGGCGTCGATTCACGGGTCATCGATCCTGAAACGCTGGCTGTGTTGGACTCAAACCAGACTGGTGAAATCATTATTCACGGACCACAAGTTTTTCAAGGCTACTGGCAAGACGCGCAAAAAACACGCGAGGCTTTTATTGAAATCGAGGGCAAGCAATTTTTCCGTACCGGCGACCTGGGTCATATTGATGACGAAGGATTCTTTTTCTTTACCGACCGTTTGAAGCGCATGATTAACGCCAGCGGCTACAAAGTCTGGCCGGCCGAAGTGGAGGCGATGATGTACCGTCACCCGGAAATCCGTGAATGCTGCATCATAGCGGCCCGCGATGCGTATCGCGGTGAGACGGTCAAAGCCGTGGTCGTCAAAAAAGAAGGCAGTCAGCTGAGTGCAGACCAGATCATCGAATGGGCACATCAAAACATGGCTGCCTATAAAGCGCCGCGTCAGGTTGAGTTTGTCGAACAATTGCCGAAATCGGCAACCGGCAAAATCATGTGGCGTCAATTGCAAGAAAACGAAATCGCACAATGAGCATCCTGCTGTCAACTCTCAATGCCCGCTACGCGCATGCTTCGCTGGGCTTGCGCTACCTGCTGGCCAATATGGGCGCGCTGAGTGAGCAAACACGCCTGAAAGAATTTGTCATTGGCACGCGTGCGGCCGACATTGTTGAAAAACTGCTGGCCGAAAAACCACGTGTGATCGGCTTTGGCGTCTATATCTGGAATGTGGAAGAAATCACCGAAGTGGTGGCCTTGCTGAAGTTGCTGGCACCGGAGGTGGTCATCGTTCTGGGCGGGCCTGAAGTGTCCTATGAGCCCGAGCAACAGCGCATCGTCAAACTGGCCGATTATTTAATTACCGGTTGGGGCGATGTGAGTTTCCCCAAGCTCTGCGCAGCGATTTTGAACGGCCCCAAACCTCTGATGAAAATTCATCCGGGCGAGCAGCCGCCGGTTGATCAGATCGCCCTGCCTTACGCTTTCTATAACGATCAAGATATCGCGCACCGCACCTTGTACGTGGAAGCCTCGCGTGGCTGTCCGTTCAAATGCGAATTTTGTTTGTCGGCGCTCGACAAAACCGCCTGGCCGTTTGCGCTGGAGCCGTTTCTGGCCGAGCTTGAAACCCTGTATCAGCGCGGTGTGCGTCAGTTCAAGTTTGTCGACCGCACGTTTAATCTGAACATTAAAACCAGTTTGCGCATCTTGCAGTTTTTCCTCGATAAGCTTGCTGCTGCACCGGATGATCCGGTGTATGCCCACTTTGAACTGGTGCCCGATCATTTACCGGATGCCTTGAAAGAGAGCATACAAAAATTTCCGCCCGGCGCTTTGCAGTTCGAGATTGGTATTCAAAGTTTCAATCCCGACGTGCAGGCGCTGGTCAGTCGCAAACAAGACAATACCAAGGCAGCGACCAATCTGCTCTGGTTGCGCGAGCAATCTCACGCCCATCTGCATGTCGACCTGATTGCCGGTTTGCCTGGTGAAGATATCGACAGTTTTGCCCGCGGCTTTGATCAGCTGGTGTCGCTCAGGCCGCATGAAATTCAGTTCGGCATTTTGAAGCGCCTGCGCGGCACACCCATCATTCGCCATACCGACACCTACAAACTGGTCTTTGATCCGGCGCCGCCCTACGCAATTCTGGCCACTGCCCACATTGATTTTTCAAGCATGCAGCGGCTGGTTCGTTTTGCCCGCTACTGGGATCTGGTTGCCAACTCGGGACGCTTTGCCACCACCTTGCCCATGATTCTGGCCGATGCACCCTTTCAGCGTTTCATCAATTTGTCTGACTGGCTGTATGCGCAAACCGATGCCACGCACAGAATCGCGCTGGACAGGCTCGCGCATCTGGTGACGCAATGGTTGTGTTTGCAAGGGGCCGAACTAGCCGAAGTGGTGGCGCTGATTACGCAAGATCATGCCGGCAAGGTTGCTAGTACAACGCTCAAGAAAAATACAGCGATCAGTGTGGCGCCGCAAAGGCAGGGGCGCCATCTTGCTGCTTAGTTTGGTATTTGAGTCAGCAGGCGCGCCGCTCAGACGGCTCGCTTGCGCCAGCTTTCCAGCAGCGCCAGCGATGGCGCATCAAGCTCGGTCAGCGGCAAGGATTTAATGTGCTGAAAAATCATCAGCGCATAGAGGTGGGCCAGCGTATTGACCTCGGATGACAACGCATGTTCTTCGCCCGTTGATGGCCGCAGGCCACGCCAGTAATTGATTGCCTGCTCCAGCTCTGTCATTGTTAATTCCATTTTCTTATTTTAACCGCCCTCCGTGGCTTGGTAAGATGCCCGCACCTTTCAAGACAAAAACAAAAGAGACGACAATGAATTTTGTACTGGTTCACGGTGCCTGGCATGGCGGCTGGTGTTGGCGCGACGTAGCTGCCTTGTTGCGTAATGCCGGCCATCAGGTTTTTACGCCAACCATGACCGGTCTGGGCGAGCGCGCGCATTTGCTCAATGCCGAGGTCGGTTTGTCGACCTTCATCGAAGACATTTGCGCGGTGATCCGCAGTGAAGAAATAGCCGATGTGGTGTTGGTGGGTCACAGCTTTGGCGGACCGGTTATTACCGGCGTTGCCGACCGCATGCCGCAGGCATTGCATAGCCTGATCTATCTGGACTCTTTGATTGTGCAGAACGGCCAGTCGGCCTTATCGATTTTGCCGCCTGCGGTTCAGCAAGAACGCAGCCGCACGATAGACCCCGAAGGCTTGCGCATGGCCATTCCAGCGCCGGACAAATTTGGCGTTTCCGATGCGGCACAAATGGCATGGATGGCGCGCCAGCTGACACCGCATCCGTTAAAGGCCTATACCGAGCCGCTGATGTTGCAGCATCCGTTTGGTAACGGCTTGCGCAAGACCTATATCGCCGTGACCGAACCCTGGTATCCGCCGCTGGCCGCATTGCGCGAGTCGATACGCAGCCAGCCTGACTGGCAATGGCGTGAACTGGCGGCGGGGCATGATGCCATGCTGACTTCGCCGGCGGCCCTGGCGGCCATGTTGCAGGCCTTAGCGGCGGGCTAAAAAACCGGCCAGGCGCGCCAGCCCTTGTTCGAGTTTTTCAATCGAACTGGCGAAGCACCAGCGAATGGCGCCCTCGCCTTCCGTACCGAAGGCGCTGCCTGGTGCCAGACCTAGTCCGGCTTCTGACACCAGACGCTTGCATAAGGCCAGTGAATCCGTTTCGCCTTCGATCTTAAAAAACACATACATCGCCCCCTGCGGCCGCGGCGCAATAATGCCGGCTGCACGAAATGCGTCACTGGAGAGTTGTGCCACCAGATAGTCACGCGCGGAGGTGTAGCGCGTTAAGCTTGACTGGATAATATTTTCGCCGCCTTCAACCGCGACCATGCCGGCACGCTGCACAAAGCCGGGTGCGCATGATGTGTTGTACTCAATCAGTTTGCCCAGTCCGGCGCTGAGCGATACCGGCACTTGCATCCAGCCCAGACGCCAGCCCGTCATTAACCAGGACTTGGAAAAACTGTTGACCGAGATCACGCGCTCATTGGCGTCGCTAATATCGAGAAAGGATGGTGCGCAGTGCAGCGCGCCACCGAGTCCGTCATACACCAGTCGTTCATACACATCGTCGGCCAGCAGCCAAATGCCATGCTGGCGGCAATGCGCGAGCAGACTACCTTGCTGGCTGCGGCTAATGGTCCAGCCGGTCGGATTGTTCGGTGAATTTAGCAGCAGCAGTTTGGTGTGGGGTGTGAGTGCGGCCAGTAACTGATCAAGATCCAGTTCCCACGCGGGCGCCTTGCTCGCGGTATTGAGGCGCAGCGCAACCGAGACTACTTCAGCGCCCAGTATTTTTGGAATCTCGATCAGGTTCGGCCACAACGGCGTGACAGCGACTACCCGGTCACCCGGATTGAGCAGCAATTGCGCTGCCAGCATCAGCGCCGATACTCCCGACGAAGTCACCACCATCTGATTGACATCAGCCCGGCCATGCAGGCGCGCTGAATAAGTGGCCAGTGCTTCGCGCAACGGCGGCAGACCCAGGTTATGCGTGTAAAACGTGTCGCCTGCGTCCAGTGCCGCTTTGGCCGCATCACGGATGAATGCGGGCGTTACCTGATCCGGCTCGCCAAACCAGAATGGCAATACATCAGAGCGGCCCATGCCGGCATTGGCAACCTCGCGAATGCGCGACGCACCGAGCGAGGCAACGGCTGCGCGTGGCTCGGTGTTGAACATGGAGGGCTTTGGTGAATTCATAGGCAAAGAATCAGTCGGTTGGCCAAGTCAAGAATGAAAGCAGGCCGCAGGTAGCCGTAAAAAGCCAGCGCCAAAATCGCTGCGCCAAGCACCATCAGCAAAGCTCGTTGCCAGCGCATGCCAGTCAAGCAGCCAGGGGCGCTGCGCGCGCAATCGGCCCTTCATTGATCGGCAGATTGACCAGACCGGCAAAGACGCCCAGCGCAATGGTGATCATCCACACCGTGCTGTAATTGCCCTGCAGCGTATACAAATAGCCGCCCAGCCAGACGCCCAGAAAGCTGCCGATCTGGTGCGAGAAAAACACGAAGCCCGACAACATGGACAAATACCGCATACCAAAAATTCCGGCGACCACACCATTCGTCAGTGGTACGGTCGACAACCACAGAAAGCCCATGGCTGCGGCAAACAGATACACCGTCGTCGCCGACAAAGGGGCGAGGATGAACAGGCTGATGATGACCGCGCGGGCGAAATAAATGCCGGACAACAGGTAACGCTTGGGGATGATGCCGCCGAATTTTCCTGCGTAATAGGAGCCGGCAATATTAAACAAACCGATCAGTGCCAGCGCAATGACGGCCACGCCGGGATCATTAATGCCTTTGTCTTTTAAATAGGCGGGCAGATGCACGCCAATGAACACCACCTGAAAGCCGCAGACAAAATAGCCCAGCACTAACAGCTGAAAAGAGCGATGTGAAAAGGCTTCGCGGGTGGCTTCCAGAATACTTTGTTGATGGCCGCCGCTGACAGCAGAAGCCTTGGGTTCGCGCAGAAAAAATGCCAGCGGCATCATCACCAGCACTACCAGCGCGGCCAGCCAGTAGAACGCATGCTGCCAGCCGGCAGCGGCAATCAGTTGCTGCTCGATCGGTATCATTGCGAACTGGCCGAAAGAACCGGCGGCACCCAAGATGCCAAAGGCCCACGAGCGCTGGGCCAGCGTTGCGGTGCGCCCGACAATGCCCGAGAGAGCGCCAAATGCGGTGCAGGACAGCGCCGCGCCAATCAGCACCCCCGAGCCCAGTACAAACCAGCTGGACTGGTCTACCAGCGCCATCCACAACAGCCCCGCCATATACAGCAAGGCACCAATCAGTACCACACGGGTTGCACCAAAGCGGTCTGCTGCCATGCCGGCTGCCGGGCCAAACACGCCCCACATCAGGTTTTGCATGGCCATTGCCAGCGAATAGGTTTCGCGCGTCCAATTATGAAATTGCGAGAGGGGTTGCAGCCAGAATCCGAAACCGTGGCGTACACCCATTGCCAGCGACAGAATCACGCCGCAAGCGAGCAACACAGGTTTGAGTCGGGGCGCGTGTGTGGTGGTGAACATGGTTTCAGAAAGAGAAAAGCGATGACATGATGGCCCATGCAAAGTCAGCATTGGCTGGCTTTGCATGGACCATTTCTTGAATCAGGCAACTTTCTTGGCGCTGACTTTTTTAGCGACCGCTTTTTTCAGCGCAGGCTTGGCCGCGGTTTTTTTCACGACCTTTTTCACCGCTTTTTTGGCGACGGTTTTAGTGGCGGCTTTGCCTGTTGTCTCTTCGTCTTTTGCCTCGCCATCCGCTTTTGCGCCTCTGGTTTTGACAGCGCCCGGCTTGGCTTTGCGTTCTTCGAATTCAAAGCTCACTTTGCCATCCTTGCCTTTGGCCAGAAAAGCCTTGAACGGGCGACGTGTGCGTTGCGACACAAAGCCGGGCAGCAAATCGGTTTTGCCTTCGTTGAGCAGCTTGACCATTTGCTCGGGCAAAATTTCTTGCTGCAGAATGATGCGTCCGCTGCGGAAGTCGCAGGCCTTGGGCTTGGCGACCGTTTTTTCGCAGACATAGGCCAGGCCCATTTCATAGACGCCGCTGCCGCATTTCGGGCATGCGCCCAGCGGTGTTTGTCCGGTGAAGTCGACGCCCTCGGCATTTTCATCATCTTCCGCACCCTGACCGAAATCGAATTCCAGTTTGAAGTTTTTGATTTCTTCATCGCGTGAAATTTTCAGGATCGCGGCAAATGGCCTGCCCATCTTCGAGCGGAAACCTTGCAAGGGACCGATGGTGCGATTGGTCAGCAGCTCTTCAACTTCCGCGACTTCAAACTGGCGACTGCCCGGGATTTTACTCATCGAAAAATCGCACTTGGTGCAGTTGAAGCGGCGATAATTTTCTTTCACCACACCCCCGCAGTTTGGGCAGGGCGTGACTAAGGTTGCATAGTCGCCGGGAATGGTGTCGTTGTTATATTCTTTCGCGCGTTTGACGATAACTTGCGTCATCTGCGCAATCTCGCGCATGAATTCTTCGCGGCTGATTTTGCCGCGCTCCATTTGCGCTAGCTTGTATTCCCATTCGCCCGTCAGTTCTGGCGCTGTCAGCTCCGGCACATCCAGTCCGCGCAGCAAAGTCATCAGTTGCGAGGCTTTGGCGGTCGGGATTAGTTCGCGCCCTTCGCGCAACAGATATTTTTCATTCAGCAGACCTTC
>CANGAW010000055.1 GCA_947451925.1 Burkholderiales bacterium
GCGACTGGCTGGCTGCTCAAGCCAACCGAAGCCCCCGGTTCTGCCACCGTCACTTCAGCGCTTCCATCCTCTGTGGATGTGCAAACGGCATTGAGTTCACGCTTGTTTGCCTTATCAATGCGTCCACCCATGGCTCCGGTATTGATGAACATGTTTCAGCCAAGTTCCATCGCCGCCATGATGCAATTGGCTGGCAGTCCGGAGCTGGCAGTCATTTTTCAGCGCATGAGTTTGACGATGGGCAAGCTGACGCCAGGGGATTTGCAGAGCGCCGTACAAAATTCCGGGTTTTGGCTGGAGTCCATGCTGGGAGAGGGGCAATCCGTACCTGGCACCGACCAGAAAACCTGGCTTCGCCGCATGATTCGCTCACTTGGTGAGCGGCCTTCACCGGAAAAAGCCGGTCTGGAAAAAGCACTCGACGATGTCGAGGCCGCGCAGGTTGAGTCGCTGGCAGCGCAAGGCCGTGGTGAAATCAATTTCGCGATGGTGCTGCCTTTTATTAATGCCAATCCGGTGGAAATCCGTTTTTTTCGTCAGGCCCGCCGGCCCAATGAAGAAGCGCCGCCTTTTACCGTCAATATCCACACCGATAACGCCCAGCTGGGCGAAATCTGGTTAAAGACTTCGATTGCACGGGCGTCTCACGTCGAATTGATGATGTGGGCTCTGCGCGATGATGTCGCTACCCTCGCACGTCAGCATAGCGAGGGATTGAGACAGCGCTTGCGCGAGGCCGGTCTGACCATGGATTCATTTCGGGTCTTTAATTCGGCCCGGCCAAGTTTGCCGGATAGCTGGACGCCGTCCGGCGCCATGCTGGATGTGCGCGCATGAGCCGCCAGCGCGAAGCCGTCGCCCTCGCATACGGCAAGCTGGAGACACCGATTGTGGTGGCCAAAGGCAGTGACGAAGTCGCACTGGCGATTATTGCGGAAGCAAAAAAACAAAATGTCTATATCGCGCAGGATGCGCAGTTGGTGTCGGCTTTATCGCGACTGGATCTGGAGCAGGAAATTCCGCGGGACCTGTATGTTGCGGTAGCGGTGGTGTTGTCCTGGGCTTATTGGCTCAAAGACATGAAGCCGGGGGATGAAAAGCGGTAGGGCGTTGTGATGGATTGTTAGTTGATTGAAGCAAGACACTGGGTCCCGATTTTCATCGGGACGACGATTGATAGCCTACTAGCCCCGTTAACGTCGTCCCCGAGAAGGCCGGGATCCAGTGTCTTTATAATTTACGAAGGATTACGCACTCAGCAATCAAACCTCGTCATACCCACGCCCACCGCGTGAACGTGCCAGCTTGCCTAGCCGGTTGTAGACATCGACGGAAGCTGTCGGGTCACTGCCGCGCAGGGTTTGCAGGGTGCCGCGAATGGCGTCGAGTTTGCGACTGATCAGCACTTCATTGCGGCGGTGCAGGTCGCGGCAGTCGCTGATTAAGGTTTTGAATACGTCCCATTCGGGCGCATCAAGCCGGTTGCTGCCGGAGTCGACACCGGTCAGTCTGGTCAGGATCTGAAACAATCCTATTTTGGTTTCTTGCAAGGCTTCGAAGGTATCGAGATCCTGCACGCGCAGCGCTTCGAATTCCTGCTCCAGCAGCTGATGCAATTCACGTCCGTGCGCAAGCGCAGCAACCAGCTCTGGGCTGGTTGCTTGCGGATCAGATAGAGGGGCAGTGCTGTCAAACTGCATCTGCGTACTCAAATTTTATTCGCACGTTTTATTCGCCTATCATTTTCTCGATGGCGACAAAGCTCTCGGCGATGCGTCTGGCATTCATCGGATAGTTGCCATCCTTGATTGCTGTCTTGATGGCGTCGACCTTGTCGCGGTCAAAGCCAGGTTCAGCCATCGCGCGACGGGCGATATCAGACAGAATGACTTCATCTTTGCCGGCTGATTTCGCCGCTTGCGCAGCCGGAGCCGGACTATCGTCCGTTGTTTCCAGCGCTTTGCGTTTGGCTTTTTCCAGCGTGGCCTTGTCTAATGAAGGACTGCCATACAGGCTTGAAATGTTATTTGTCATATTTTTCTCACTTTCGGGCTATGCGCCTTGACTCCATTCAGTAGAGTATTCGACACCTATTACGAAAACTTTAGGCCTTGATCCAAAATAAATTAAAAAACTTTTGTTCGCCTGCCATTTTCAGTTTTACATCCCGCGTACTGCTCCCGGACCACTGACCATGCCGCTTAAGGTACGGCCAGACTCATTATTACGCAACTTGATCTGATCACCCAGGCGCCCGTCCTGCAGTGCTTCCAATTTTACCGAGACCTGAAACTCCGTGGCCCGGCCCACTGAAAACAGCACCAGTTCGCCTTTTTTAACCAGCAGGGCAGGCCGCACATCTGCAGAGCGGATAGGTTCGCCAGTACGTATGGGGCGGACCAACTCCATGCCATCGAGCTTGTTCAATTCAAAATAATGCGACCGCGTGACTTTGTCCTGACCCAGTTTATCGAGCCGGATCAAACCAGGTTTCAATGCCTGTCCGGTCAGCAGATCCGTGGCCGCGACCACTACCTGTCGGATTTCCGCCAGGTCGGCAATCTGTAATACCTGTCCTGCTTGCACATCCCGTGCCAACCTCAGGCCCGGTGGCAATTCGCTACCCAGCCAGACTGAGGCCGGAGCGGTATTGCGTTGCAGAGTGACGCGTTCTACTGCCGCTTCACTGACTATATCGTCAGCACGCAGCGCAACTTTAAACTTGATTGCACTCAGTGTGCTGTCCAGATCAGCGGCCAGAATCACCTGGCCTTTGCCCATGGCCCGCTTCAAGGCTCGGCCTGTTACCGACGAGCGTTCAGTCAAGCTGCCGGCAGCCGGGCTGAAGTCTGGCCGCAATTCGATATCGGCGTCAGTAATGATTTGTCCGGTGGACATCGCATGGCTGGTCACCACGCTATTAACCGACTTGGCCAATGCCACTTTAATAAACAGTTGCCAGTTTGGCTGGGTGCAGCGCACACGTACGCTCTCATGATTGGCAAAAGGATAATCAAAACTCAGGTTGCCACTGCAAGGCTGGAGTTTGACCCTGGCGTCTGGCGGCGTGACTCTGATGTGGTCTGCGCTGGTCTGGTTTTGCGCGGCGACCCAATTTGCCAGTTCATTCAATAGTGACTCAGGCGTGCTTGCTGCCTGCACAGGCTGGCAGAGCGCAAATAACAGAGCCGCTGTCATGGTCACTACAGTTTTGATAAACAGGCTTATTTTCATGGTGTCCGAATTGGTTGGTACAGCCCTTGCTAAATCCCTGTCATCCCTGTTGAAGTTTTGACAGTCAAGACACATTGAGCAATAAAAAAGCCAGTACCGCAATAGGTAAACTACCATGCAGATTAATCCGACTCTAATTGATCCGACCGCAGTCGCCACGACAAAGCGTTCGCGTGTGCATGAGCACAGCCATTCTGGCGCGTCTTTTCGTGCGGCGTGGACCGAGGCTGCACAAAACAATCGCAGCGAGCAGGGCACGACCGTCAAGCGCGGCGACACCCTGATCGGGCTGACCCGCAACTACCTGGGTGAAAATGCCAGCCAGTTTACTGGCCGTCAGCTGCATGAGATGGCAAAAACCCTGGCACAAGAAAACGGTATTAAAAATCCCAACATGATCAAACCAGGCCAGACACTGAACCTGTCAGCGCTGGGACCGATGTCAACCATGAACGCCTTAAAACTCCGGCAACCCTTGGTCGAGAACGTACAGCTTAATGCAACTGCGCCGGCTGCCAACACGCCAGTATTAGACCAGACCCTGGCACGCGCCGTCTCAAAAGGTTATGTCGCCCATGCCGAGCAAGGCGCGGTGCGCGACAAAATTTTATCGCTGGCAAACCGGCATAACTTTTCACCAGACGACTTTGCCAAATTGACATTGATGGAGTCCGACGGCATGAATCCGCGTGCATCGAATGGCAACTGCCACGGCATCATTCAGTTTTGCGATGGTAACAACCGCGGCGCCGCCAGTGCAGGTTACGGCAAAAATCCGAAAGCGATTCTGTCACTCACGGTATTAAAGCAGCTCGACCTGGTTGACAGCTATTTCGATGAAACCCGTTTGAAAGAACGCGGACCGGCGTCATTGGATGAACTGTACCTGACCGTATTGACGCCATCGGCGCGCAATGAAACGCGGACCGATGTACCGCTCAATATCGCTGGCCGGCAAGCCGCTTCTTTATATGAAGGACGCAATACCAGTGGCGCCATTACCCGTAATTCCATCATGGCCGGACTACATCAACACGCCAGCGACAGGCTAGGCGAGTTTGGCGGCAGCGTAGCCCGTGCGGATCCGCAAGACTAGGGCTATCGAGGTTAATAGTTCTTCGTTAACAGAGCACACAAAAATCATCGTCTCGTGGGGGCGGCAATAACTTGCCGCCTCCGCTTTCGCCTTGCGCGGTCAAAACTTGCCCATTCCTAGGGTTTATCAGCCGTTTCTTGTCAGTTTCCCCGAAATAACAACTTGGCACGGCCTTTGCATTAGTCGGTCTGACAGCTCAAAACTTTAACGGGCTGTCGACAAACCGGCGCAGGCCGCGATGTGTCAGTGAACTCAGGAGTAAACGAAATGGACCTTTTCAGTAATGCGTTGGGTGTGCATGAAAAAGCGCTCGGGCTGCGCAATGAGCGCATGGAAGTATTGGCGCGCAATATCGCCAATGCCGACACGCCGCACTTCAAGGCGCGTGAGCTGGACTTCAAAACCGTGATGGCCAATGTGCAGTCGACGGAAAAGATGAGCAACACCCATCAGAACCATTTCGCTTTCTCCGATGAAGTCATGAATGACGACGGCATGCGTTATCGCGTGCCTTTTAACACCTCAATGGATGGCAACACTGTCGAGATGAGTGTGGAACAAGCCAAGTACGGTAAAGCGGCAGCCGACTATCAGGCCACGCTGAGCTTTTTCGAAAACGAAGTCAGCGGCATTCGCAAGTCCTTGCGCGGAGATTAATAAACCATGTCCATCGATAATATTTTCGGCATTGGCGGTACAGCACTCAATGCCCAGCTGGTCCGCATGAACACGACGGCGTCGAACCTGGCCAACGCCGGTACCACCGCGCCCAGTGAAAAAGAAGCCTACCGCGGCAAGCACACCATCTTCAAAGCACTGATGAATGAAGAGATGACGCACGCCGGTGCGCAATATGTCGGCGGCGTGAAGGTCGACAAAATTGTGGACGATCAAAAGCCGATTCCGAAAATTTATGACCCGACCAATCCGGTCGCGGACAAAGAAGGTTTTGTGTATCAGTCCAACGTCAATGAAGTCACTGAAATGGTCGACATGATGGCCGCTTCGCGCTCTTACCAGAACAACGTTGAAGTCATTAATACGGCGCGTGAACTCATGATGCGCACGCTTGAAGTGATCAAATCCTAAGGACGAATAGCATGACGATAACCACCACGACTTCTGCTGCGGCCACGACAGCAAGTACGCTGCCAACGAACATCAAGACCACAGCGCAAGCCAAAATCGATGCGCAAAATGCGGTGTTGAATGGTGACGGCGGCGCGATGGGCCAAACCGCTTTTCTGACGCTGTTTACCGCGCAACTGAAAAGCCAGAACCCACTCGACCCAATGGACAACACGGCGTTTGTGTCGCAGCTGGCGCAATTTTCCCAGCTCGAAGCCACCACCAAAATGTCGGATTCACTGAGCACCATGGCCACGGCACAAACGACAGACCGCATGACGGCGGCGTCCAACCTGATTGGCAAGAAAGTCGCGATTCCGGACGGCCAGGCCATCCTGTCCAATGGCACGCCGATTGATGGCACCGTGGCACTGACCGCCGACACCGACACCATCACCATCAAAGTCTTTTCGTCTTCCGGCACCCTGGTGCGAACCGGTCAGGTTGCCGCCCAAAAGAAAGGCGACTTCAACTTCACCTGGGACGGCATGGACTCCACTGGCAATGCGGTTGCCGATGGCAAGTACAGGATCGAAGCCACAGCCACCCGCTTTGGCAAGCAAAGCCTTGAAGCCGTCTCCACCCAGGCAACGGTACGCAGCGTGGAGAGCAATGCCACCACCGGCGACTTGCAACTGGATGTAGGCGAAAAAACCATCATGAGCCTGTCGCAAGTCAAGCGCATCGGCCTCTAACAAGAACATCAGCACACCAGCTACCTAGGAGATTCACACATGTCTTTCTATACCTCGCTCACCGGTCTGAATGCCGCTACTGCTCAGCTCGCCGTCACCAGTAATAACATCGCCAACGTGGGCACCACCGGTTTCAAGCGTTCGCGCGCTGACTTCGGCGACATCTTCGCCACCTCGCCACTGCAAAAAGCATCGAGCGTCATCGGTCAGGGTGTGGCCTTAAAACAGGTTAGTCAGGAATTCAGTCAAGGTAACATTGCCTTCTCCGCCAACTCGCTCGATATCGCCATTACCGGCGACGGCTTTTTCCCACTGAAATCGGCCGATGGCTTGCAAGACATCTTTACCCGTAACGGCACCTTCCTGCTCAACGACTCCTACAACGTGGTCAACTCGGCCGGTCAGGCACTGATTGCAGCGGCGGTTGACTCCTCCGGCAAAGCCGATCTGGAAAATCTCTCCAAGCTCTTGATTCCGCGTAAAACCAGCGGTGATGCGCAGGCCACTTCCGAAATTCAGCTGGGCCTGAACTTCCCGGCCGACGCACAAGTGCCAACTTTGCCGTTCAATAAAAACGACCCGACTACCTATAACAAAACCACTGCCGTGACGGTCTATGACGCCGGCGGTAACGGTTACCTGGCCACGGTCTACTATCGCAAAACGCAAGTCGCCACGCCAACGGATGCGACCAATAAATGGCAGACCTATGTCTACATTGGCGACACCAAATTGCAGGAACGCCTGATTCAGTCGACCGACAAAAATTCTGAAAAACAGTATGTCAACAAGTATGGCGAGATTCGCTCCGAGAGCGCGATTCCGCCGCAAGACATCGCCCGTGGTGTAACTAAACTCTTTAACCTCGATGACTTGAGAAACCCGGTGGCTTCATCGGCAGCGAATGTACCCGGTGGCGCCATGCCGCTGACCTTGACCAACGAGTGGAAAAACAGCATTACATTCCCGACTAAGGTCACGAGTTTGCTGGCCGGTGGTGATTCAAGCATCGCAACATTCTCACCACTGACAGGTGCGACGAGTTATACCTTCGATGATGGTAACAAAAGCTACACGGCCGATGACCTGCCAACATTGCAAGGATTGATTGCTGCCGATGATGCGGATCATGCCTACACAACATCGTTATCGGGTTCGGATCTGATCGTGACTTCAAACGACAGCAATCTGAACATTCAGACACCGACGATCAGCGCAAGCGGAACCAATACGGCGCTGACTTTTGCTCCTGTAGTTGGCGCAGACAGTTTCTCTTTTGTTGCTGGTGGCACCACTTACACGGGCACGACTTTAACCGCTTTGTCGGCTGCGATTAATGCAGGTACGGGCAATAATTTCACCGCATCTATGAGTGGCACGGATCTGGTCATTACGGCGCAGCTTGGCGCAACACTGACGACGCCAACTTTCAAGTCCACCACTGGCGGGGTTGCCACGACACAGGCAGCCACCTCCAGTGCATCGGTGAGCGTTGATGGCAGCATTACGCCAGAGACGACGGCCATTGAGGATATTTCGTTTGATCTCAATGTTGACGGTGCCAGTTCGCCGGTCAAAATTGATCTGAGCTATTTGTCTGCACTCACGAGCGAGAAAAGTTTTACCGGTGTCGAGATGGCGCGCGAAATTTCGAACGCCATTAACAAAGCCTACGGTGACCAGCGCTACTTTGATTTCACCAGCCTGGCCAATGCGACCGATGCGACCACCGCCGACCTGTTCAGCATGAATGTGAACAACACTGGCAACCAGACGATTTCGCTCAATGAGCCCGATGATGTGGCCGATCTGTCCAAGATGACGATTGAAGATGCTGTTGTGGCGATTCAGGCCAAAGTGGATGCCGCTTACCCTGATGCGGGTGATCACGTCACAGTGGGTTATGACGTCGTCAAACAAAGCTTTACGTTTAAGTCTGCCAGTGAGCAGGACATCACGTTAAAGTCGGCTACGCTGGTAAAGAATGATTTGTTCCATCTCACCGCGTCCCCGGTCAATATCAGCCCGACCACCGGCACCTACGGTGAGAGCGTTTTACCAAACGGCGTAGCGATACTGGATGCGGCTGATCAGCGCTATGGCGTAACAGTCACCTTCGACGAAGCGAATAATAATTTTTCCATTTCTTCCGGCACCACCGGTGATTCGTCCAGCATTTCGATTTCCAATGCGACTAGCCTGGCCAGTACGTTGTTTGGCTTCCAGACTACCGACACCGGTGCTGAAACACCGACTTCAGCGACCCCACTGCGCGGAATTACCTCTGCGCCGGCCGTAGTCAGCGGTAACGCCATCGGTATTAATCTGGACAATAAATTCCGCGTTGATGCGTCGAACAATCAGTTTGTGGTGACGGTTGATAACGTCACCGGACTGGTCACGATGCCGATCAAGGCCGATTACAACATTGAAGAATTCCGCGGCGAACTGCAAAACCGCATTAACGCGCTGGCTGATAGTTTTGGCCGTACTGTCAATGGCGTTAAAGTCGAGATCGCCGATATCGCCGGTACCAACAACAAGCAATTCAAAATCACCACCGGTACCACCGGTGACAACTCCTTCCTGAAAGTATCGGCCAACAGTATCTGGGGTCTGGCCAATGTGGACAGCTCGCGCGGTACCACCAGCCGTTGGCTGGAGCCACCGCAAGCACAAAATGAAGACGGCTTCCCGCTGTATGTGGACCGTGACGGTCAGGAGACTTCGGACCCGGGTACCTTCTCGGAAGATGAAACCCGCGAACTCTGGTCGCCGATTTTTCTCGACAAGGGTGAACTGACCTTTGATACCGGCGGCAATCTGAAGTCGCCCGTGACGGCTACCGAGTTCAACAGCACCACCATTGGTAATTCGGGTGCGACGCTGCAGTTCTCGATCGACTATGGCGCATCGACGCAGTTCTCTTCGCCGTTTTCCGTATTGAAGCAAGACCAGAATGGCCGCCCTGAAGGCGACCTGATCGGTGTCGATATTGCCGACGATGGATTGGTCTCGGCCAGTTATTCAAATGGTAACCAGAAGTCGCTGGCAAAGATCGTGCTAGTGAACTTTGCAGCGCCGACGGGTTTACGTCAGATTGGTGACTCAAGCTACTACTCCACTTCCAAGTCAGGCGACGCCAAGTACGGTGAAGCCGGCGCGGCAGGTTTCGGTACGGTGCGAGCTGGTGCGCGTGAGCGCGCCAACGTCGACTTGACGACCGAGCTGGTGGAGCTGATTACGGCGCAACGTAATTTCCAGGCCAACGCGAAAGCGATTGAAACGAATAACACGCTGACCCAGGCCATCATCAATATCCGTAGCTAAGGATAGGGTGGCATAAGGGAAGGCTTAAGGAACTGATATGGACCGTCTTGCTTACACTACGCTGGCATCTGTTACTGAGCGTCGCCTGTTGCGCGAACAGCTCAATAACGAGCTGGCCAACGTCTCGACGGTCGGTTTCAAACGCAGTTTCGACAGCGCGATGACGGCGGTAAAGGCCGAAGGCGATGGCTTTGACTCACGCATTCAGCCTTTCATCGTGCAAAAAGATGCCATTTCCTTAGAGCCCGGTGCGCTGATGGCCACCGGCCGCAATCTGGATGTGGCAATGAATGACAAGGCGGTGCTGGGCGTACAAGGCAAAGACGGCACGATGGCATTTACCCGCCGCGGCGACTTGCATGTCAACAGCCAGGGCGCGCTGGAAAACGGCGCCGGCAATCTGGTGCTGGGGCAGGGCGGCAATCCGATCACGATTCCGCCCGGTTTCGAAGCCAACATTACCAAAGAAGGCGACATCTATGCCCGTGACCCGGCTCAGGCCGGTGTCGTGCCGCCGGTGCTGGTGGATCGCCTGATGCTGCGCGACGCCAGCAGGATTACGTTCGAGCGCCGGGAAGACGGTTTGTTTCGGCCGCAAGTGGAGTTCAAAACCGCCAATGGTGACTTTACCAACGGCCCGGTGCCGGCGACCGTTACGCCGCAAGCAGTCGAGAGCAGTAACGTTAATCCGATCACGGCGATGGTCAAGCTGGTGGACTTTTCCCGTGCATTTGAAACCAGTATTCGCTTCATCAAAGAAGCCAAATCCTTAGACGAGTCGGGCGCCAGCATGCTCAAGGCACGCTAAGCCCGCATCGTTAAGGAATAAAAGGAGAACAAGATGGATGCTTCAATGTGGGTTGCCAAGACTGGTCTGGATGCGCAGCAGACGCGCCTGGCCGTTATCTCGAATAACCTGGCCAACGTCAACACGACCGGCTTCAAGCGCGACCGCGCTGTGTTCGAAGACCTGTTGTATCAGAACGTGCGGCAGGCAGGCGGCCAGACAGGCGCCACCACGCAAGCGCCAACCGGCCTGATGCTGGGTACCGGTACCCGCATTCTGGCGACGGAAAAAAATCATGCGCAGGGCAACATGATCAACACCCAAAACGCGCTGGATCTGGCGGTGGCGGGCGAGGGCATGTTTCAAATTACGCAAGCTGACGGCACCGTGGCGTACACCCGTGACGGCTCTTTCAAACTGTCAAATACCGGACAGCTGGTGACGGGAAACGGACAGCCTTTGCTGCCGGCGATTGCCATTCCGGCCAATGCTTCTTCAGTCACAGTTGGTGAAGACGGTGTGGTGACTGCCGAACTGTTTGCAGGCGGTGGCGCCCAGCAGATTGGCCAGATTCAGATCGCCCGCTTCGTTAATGCAGCCGGTCTGCAGCCCCTGGGCAGCAACCTTTATAAAGAGACCGTGGCCAGTGGCGCACCCCAACTTTTGAACCCTGGCACGCAAAGTGCTGGGACTATCAAGCAAGGCATGCTGGAAGCGTCCAATGTCAATGTTGTCGAAGAAATGGTCAACATGATTGAAGCCCAGCGTGCTTATGAAATTAATTCTAAAGCGATCTCGGCAGCCGACGGCATGCTGAAATTTTTGAATAACAATATGTAAACAGGATATGAGCGATGACTAAATTGAATGTGATGTTGGCAGTGGGCAGTCTGGCACTGCTTGGCGCGTGCGCCGCCCCAATGCCGATGGCGCATTCGCCGCAGTTTGCTCCTGTACTGCCGATCCCGCGTGATAACGCCAAATTGCCGACTGGCGCCATTTTCGCCAGCACCAACACCGACATGTGGCAGGCCAAGCGCCGCGAGTATCAGGTCGGCGACATCATCACCGTCTTGTTAAGTGAATCGACACAGGCGGCCAGAACTTTAAATAATGAAACCAGCCGCGAATCGTCCAACGACGTGGTGCCCTCAGGCCTGACCACCGCGGTAGCGGGTCTGGCCGGCGCGTTAACGGGCTTGAAAACTGATGGCGCGAAAATCGCCAACAAGGGCAAGGGCGTAGCCGACCAGCAGGCTTCACTGACTGGCTCAATCGCCGTCACCGTGGCCGAAGTGCAGTCCAACGGCAACCTGGTGATCCGCGGTGAAAAACAAGTCTCGCTGTCCGAGGGTGGTGAAGTGATTCAGGTCTCCGGCATCATCCGTCCGGACGACGTCAGCTCGATCAACACTGTTCAGTCCAAACGACTGGCCAACGCACAAATTACCTATCGTGGTAGCGGCGACCTGGCCAATGCGACGCGCGCCGGCTGGGGTACCAGCGCCTTGTATAAATTCTGGCCATTCTGAGCCTGATCGGAGCCATGATGAATTCTTCTTTTTTCAAACACTGTGCGATTGCCTTGTGCTTCATGCTGCCTGTGGCGCAAGAAGCACAGGCTGATCGCATCAAGGATCTGGCGTCGTTGGCTGCAGTGCGTACCAACCAGTTGGTGGGTTACGGCATCGTGGTTGGCTTGCAAGGCACAGGCGATGGCGCTGACGTTTCCTTCACCGTGCAAACGGTGCGTGCCATGCTCAATAAAATGGGCGTGGGCCTTGATGGCCCTTTGAGTGACTTTGAAAGAACCGCTGCGGCTGTCGGCAAGATTGACGTCAAAAACGTTGCCGCCGTGATGGTAACGGCCGAATTGCCGGGCATGGCCAAGCCGGGTCAGCGCATTGATATCAACGTCGGCACCTTGGGCAAAGCCAGCAGCCTGCGTGGCGGTACGCTGATCATGACCAGCTTGCGTGGGGTGGATGGTGAAGTCTACGCGCTGGCACAAGGCGTCGTCACCACCACCGGCATTGATGCCAGCGCAGCTGGCTCGAAGGTGGCGATCGGCGTGCCGACTTCAGCCCGCGTGCCCAATGGTGCGACCGTCGAGCGCATTGTTGATACGCCGTTTGATAAAACTGAATTCGTGATGCTGAATGTGCGTGAAAGCGATTTCACCACCACCACCGCCATTGTCGCGGCCGTCAATAAAACCTTTGGCAGCGATGTCGCCCGCGCACTCGATGGCGTGTCGATTTCACTGCGCGCACCGCTGGATATGTCGCAGCGTGTGGCCTTCATGAGCATGGTTGAAAATCTCGATGTGATTCCGGGCGAGGCTGCGGCCAAGGTCGTGGTGAATTCACGCACTGGCACCGTCGTTATCAGCCGCAATGTGAAAGTCACGGCGGCAGCGGTTTCGCACGGCACCATTTCAGTCTCGATTGCCGCGACCAATGAAGTCAGCCAGCCTAATGCGTTTTCGCAAGGCCAGACGACACCGGTACAGAACGCCAATATTGCTGTCAATGAGCCGAACAAACCGATGATTCTGTTTCAGCCTGGTGTGGACTTGCGTCAGATTGTTGATGCGGTCAATCAGGTGGGCGCGTCACCGTCGGCCATGATTGCCATTCTTGAAGCCCTGAAGAGCTCCGGCAGCCTGCGCGCCGAGCTGGTGGTGATCTAAATGAGCGAGATCTCGAACAGCCCGCAGTCTTATCTGGACTTTGCCGGATTGGGTAACCTGCGTGGGCAGGCTAGCCAGAAAACCGATAAGGCCACGAAAGAAACGGCGACGCAGTTCGAGGCCATGTTTATTCAAATGATGCTCAAATCAATGCGCGAAACGGTTGATAAAAGTGATCTGAGCGGATCAGAAACTGCCGACACGTTTGAACAGATGTATGACCGCGAACTGTCGGTCAAAATGGCCAAGCGCAACACCATGGGTGTGGCCGATATGCTGGTTAAAAGTATTGACGGTGCCACTGCCGCGGCCGATGCGGCCAAAGTCGCCAGCATGCAGGGTCAGCAAGCGCAAAAAGCGTTGCCGCTTAATCCCGTCAACAAGGGCTTGCCCTTGACGCAGGGACTGGATGCCATGCCGCTGATTCGCCCGGATAAATTTTCCCTGAAACCCGCCGCTATTCATGGCCTGTCTGCACGAGGAGCTGAATAATGAGTGATATTTTCAGCATCAGTAGCAATGCCGTATCGGCCTACCAGCGTGCGCTTGGTACGGTCAGTAATAACATTGCCAACGTCGGCACCGAAGGCTATGTGCGTCAGGAAAGCACACTGGTCGAGAACCCTTCGCGTCAGGTTGGTAATGTCTATCTCGGCACTGGTTCGCGCTTTGCCGGCGTGCAGCGTGCTTACGATCAGTTTCTGGAAACGAATCTGCACAACACCACCAGTGACCTGCAAACCCAGGAGCCGCTGGTCAATTACGCTAACCGCATTGTCGACATCATGGGCAGCGACACCGTTGGCTTGCCACCGGCACTTGACAAATTTTTTGCCTCTGCCCGGGCTTTGTCGGCCGATCCGGCGTCGACCATTATGCGCGGCCAGTTTCTGCGCGATGCCGATGGCCTGGCTGCGCGCTTTCGCGAATTGTCGACGCAGCTCGGCGCAGTGGACACCGAAACCCGCGACACGATTAACAACCGTTTAGACAACGTCAATACGCTGACTAATCAGTTGGCGCTAGTGAACAAACAGCTGGCCCGCGAGGTCCGCCCTGAAAATCAGCCGCCGGAATTGCTGGATCAGCGTGACAGACTCTTGTCGGATTTGTCCAAGCTGGTAAAAATTAATGTAACCACCGCAAAAAACGGCTCGGTCAACATCAGCATTGGTAATACACCGGCAGCCGGTATCATTTTGAATGGCCTGAAGGCGACCTCGCTGAGCGCAAAATTTGATGAAACCGATTTGGGTCGTGTCTCTATCATTGCCGACCAATTTGGCACGGCACCTGAAACCATTGCCGGCATCAGTAACGGCGAGATCGGCGGCTTGCTCGGATTTCGCGAACAGGTATTGCAGGCAACCGTGTCGCAACTTGATTTTCTGGCCAAGACTTTGGTCGATGAAGTCAATGCCGTGCATAGCAATGGTATTGATGCCAATGGCAACAAGGGCAAAGATTTATTCAGCATTGCGCCGGCAACGCGCTTCGATCCGGCCACTGGAAAGACCTTGTCGATTAACAGTGCTGCAGCGGGGATACACGTGGCGCTGACTGATCCGGTGAACGTGGCAACCGGTTCGTTGTTTCGCGTCATTGAAAACACCAATAATTTGAGTGGCGTCGATGCCAGTCTCAATTATTCGGCGAACTTTGCTGACCCGGCCAAGGTCAAGCCGTTGTCGCAAGTGCTGACCAATAACCCAAGTGTGTCGGCCGGCATCAGCGCACCAGCCAATTTGTTATTGGGTCAAATTCCACAAGGCAGTAGCAACTGGTCGCTGTATCTGGATGGCGCAACGGGCGACCAGCAGATGCAGGTTTTTACCCGCGATGGCCGTCAGTTAATTGGCGCGCCTATGGGCGACGACGCAGCGCGACGGGCCTTGATGACAACGGCCAATGGCTTTGTTGCCGGCTCCAGTTATTCCTCGCAGTACCTGAATGTGTCGGGCATTAATGGCTACAAACAGGCCACCGTGTTTTATGGTGCCAAGGCCGAGCCGGGCGTGCATTTTGCCACCGATGCCCGCTTCACTACCGAGCATGATGTGCTGCTGACGAATCGCGAAAACGTGGTCAGTATCGGTACGCCGATACCGGCTTCGACGACGTCGATTCCGGCCAATACCTTGTCACTGAACGGCAAAACTTTGCCGGCCTTGTTTCCGATGCCGCCTTTAAAAACTTTGCAGGCCAGCGATATTTCGCAATGGTTGAATCGTGCCGCTGACGGCATGGTGCCAACGGTGTCAATCAATGCCACTACAACGGCAACGACAGTCATTGCCGATCCGGCAGAGGGTATGTACATCAACGGCGTGGCCGTACCAGCGGACGACACCCGCACCACGCTCAGCGGACTGGTTGATTTCATCAATGCCAATCTGGGCAGTGAAGCCAATGTCGTCGCTTCCGTATCGGACGACGGCAGCAGCCTGATTCTGAACAATGCGACCGGCTTTGGCGGCGACGATATTCGCGTTGGCACCATGAACAGCAATGGCACCCTGGGTGACGAAACCACCACCAAAGGTACATTGAATTTTTCTGCGGCTGCTACTGTCACCATAGGCTATAGCGCGCAGGGAAAACCCGGCGATATGGACGTGTTCGGCACCCCGCAAGGCACTTATTTCACCGCCCTGATGGCCAGCGAAACCATCCCTGCCGTGATCAATGGCTCGCGGATTGCATCTGGCTTAACTGATATCGGCATCGGCACCATAAACTTGAATGGCATCGACATGCCGGCTTTGTCGCCGACCTTGCCTGCTACCGTTTTGAAGGCCAGTGATCTGGTTGCCTGGTTTAACACTGCGGGCGCGGCACTGGACCCGGCTGTTACTGCGACCGGCTCGAACGAATTACGTGCTGTGGCCAGCCAGATCAATCTGGCCAGCAGCTTAAGCATAAACGGCGCACCGATTCTACCGGCT
This sequence comes from Burkholderiales bacterium, assembly GCA_947451925.1. Classification (GTDB taxonomy): domain Bacteria; phylum Pseudomonadota; class Gammaproteobacteria; order Burkholderiales; family Burkholderiaceae_D; genus Pernthalerella. Next base: position 15,908 of record CANGAW010000055.1, read on the forward strand.
AACGGCATCAGCTTCGCCGACGCAGCCGAGCTGGTTGCTGCGATTAACAATACCGATACGGACAACTCCGGCACGGGTGCGGCGCGTGTGAGCGCCAAACTCACTGCAGAGGGTACCGTGGTGTTATCGAACGGCACTGGCGAAAACATCACCCTGGGTTCAAGCGGCAGCAGCAATGTGCTTGGCCTGGGTAATGGCACCTATCGCGGCAAATTTGATTTGTCGAGCACGGGCGAAATCAAAGTCGGTTTTGGTGCCAATGGTGTGCCTGCTGATCTGGCCAAGCTGGGTTTGCGTACCGGCGTGTATCTGGATGGCGCAGCACCGGAAGACTTGCTGGTGTTTGTGACCGGCGAGGGCAGTGCAACGGTATCGGGCAGTTATGACGAAAGCATGGTCGACCCATCAAAACTGGATAACCAGCGCATAGCCAGTTTGCGTGATCAGAAAATTGACGTCAGCTTCACCAATGCCAGTCACTATCAGATTACCTGGACCAACCCGGCCAATGGCGTGCAAACCCTGTTAGCTGAACGTGATTACGATCCTGCCGCCGGAATTAGCTATCAGGGTGTGACTCTGCATCTGAGTAATGCACCTGCGGCCGGCGACAAGTTTGTGATCGATGGCAATCAGGACGGCGTGGGCAGTAATCAGAACATGCTCGATATTTTGAATATCGCAACTAAGAACGTCATTGGCGGCGCCAACGGCAGCACGCTGGCTGAAGCGTATTCCGAACAAGTCGGTAATGTTGGCAATGTGTCGAGCCAGGCCACGATTGCGCAAAAGGCGCTCGAAGTCGTCAACAAACAAGCCATTGATGCACGCGACAAAGTCTCAGGCGTGTCGCTCGACAGCGAAGCTGCTGACCTGATTCGTTTTCAACAGGCCTATCAGGCCTGTGCCAAAGCGATGCAAACGGCCAGCACCATTTTTGATTCCATCTTGCAGGTTCGTTGAATTCACTAAAAGAAGAACACCATGGAAATCTCGACAAGTTTACGGTTTGACCGCGCCATCGCCCAGATGGGCGTGACGCAAGATCGTCTGACCAGGACGCAGGAACAACTATCTTCGACCAAAGAGATTTTGAAGCCCAGCGACGCGCCGGACAAATCAGCGGCGATTACGCGTTTGAAATCCGTAATCGATCAGCAAAATAGTTATGTGGCGACCATCAAATCGACGCAAGATAAATTTTCGCAGCAAGAAACAGCCTTGAAAAGCACCAGTGATGTGGTGACGCGTTTGAAAGAGTTGGCGATACAGGCTGCCAATGACACCAACGGGCCGGAAGGGCGCAAGCTGATCGCTGTTGAGGTCAAGGGTTTGCGCGATCAGCTGCTGTCTCTGGCCAACACTCAGGACGTTAATGGCAACTATATTTTTTCCGGTACCCGTGCCAACACGGCGGCCTTTGCCGCCGATAGCAGCGGCAAGCTGGTGTACCAAGGGGACCAGACGATTACCCAAGTGGCGGTTGGCGAGCAACGTGAACTTGCCAATAACCGTTCAGGTTCGCAAGCCTTTGGCCGCGTGATTCGTACTGCAGCCGATGGCACCCAGACGGGTGTGGGATTTTTTCAAGTCATTGATGACCTCGCTGCAGCCTTAAGTAATGGGCATGATGCGGCCTCGTTGCAACGCGCAGTGGGCGAACTGGATTCGGCACAGAGCGGGGTTACCGAAAGCATTGCCGCAGTAGGGTCGGGTATCAGCGTATTGGATTCGCAATCTTCAGTGGCAGATGAAAATCTGCTGCGCATGAAAAGCACCTTGTCAGGAATGGAAGACGTGGATTACACCGAAGCCATTACCCGCATGAACAAAGACATGCTGGCGCTACAGGCTGCGCAAAGCAGCTTTGCCAAAATTTCGCAGATGAATTTGTTTGATTACATTAAATAACAATGCGCATTAAAGAATTTTTGATTGCTGTCGACATGCATCCCTAACGGGAGTTTGTAAAGACCTTTCCCGAAACAGGTACCAATGTGACTACTACGACAAGCGCCACAACATCGACAGCGGCAACAACGACCGCAGAGACTATAGCTAAAGCAAATGCCACGGCTGCCAGCAACCTGATTAAATCTCTGGGTGCTGGCTCTGGCATTGACACGGCTGCTCTGGCGTCAAATCTGGTAGATGCAGAAAAGGTACCGAAAGAAACGGCCATCAATGCCAAGATCACCAAGAGTGAAGCCAAGATTTCTGGCTACGCGGCGATGGCCTACAGTATTGGCGAATTAAAAACGGCTTTTGCGGCGCTCAATGACGTGAGCGACTTCAACAGCCTTGCTGTGAGCAATAGCAATCCCTCATCATTTAATGTCACCACCAGTTCGACTGCGGCAACCGGCGACTACCAGTTACAAGTTACGCAACTGGCCCAGCCGCAACGCTCGGTCTCTGACGGTTTTGCCAACACCACAACGGCTTTGAGTGCGAGTGCTTTTTCACTGACTTTGTCAGTCAATGGCGCAACACCAACAACGAAAATTCCGGTCACTGCGGCCAACAGCACGCCTGCCGGCATTGTGGACGCCATCAATAAATCCGGACATGGCCTGACTGCGCAGTTGATTAACAAAGGCGATGGATCGGCTACGCCATTTCGTATCATCCTGACTGGCCCGAACGGTGCGAGCCAAAATTTTACGCTCGGTAGTGACGACGGTACGGACCCTGATGTTGAAACACCAATAGCAGGACTTAGCTTCAATACTGCCTCACCGCTGCAGGAGGCGAAAGACGCCAAGCTGACCGTCAATGGCGTTGAAATTATACGCAGCAGTAATGTCGTGTCGGATGCGATCAAAGGTTTAAGCATTAATCTGACCGCAGTGAGCAGTGCATCAACCTTAAGCCTAACCCGCGATACAACGAGCCTCAAAGACAAAGTGACGGCACTGGTTACGGCCTATAACGACGCCAACACCATGTTTAACGTAGTGTCGGACAAAGCTTCAACGGTTGAGCAGTACGGTGGATCTTTGTTTGGTGATTCAACGGTCAGAACGGTGCGCGACCAGATACGCAGCATGATGCTGGGCACTTCCAACACGCCAGGCACGAATGCCAGCCAGTTGTGGCAAATGGGCATTAGCCTGACCAGTACTGGCACCCTCGAGGTAGACAACACCAAGCTGGATGCCGCGTTGACGGATAATTTTGATGGTGTTGTCAAAATGATGACGGGTAATACCCAGGGCCTGAGCACCTTTAGCGTTGCCCCAGCCGGTATTGCAGGTGAAGCCATGCGCAAGCTGGCAAAACTGACCGCCTATGATGGCGTACTGACGACACAAAGTGAAAATGCGACCACCCAGATTGATAAATATAAAGCTGATCTGGAGACACTTCAAACCCGAATGACCGCATTGCTGGCGCGCTATCAGGCACA
>CANGAW010000056.1 GCA_947451925.1 Burkholderiales bacterium
CACGGTCCGGTTAATCAACTGATTTATGATGCGCTGCTGCTGCTGCAGCATCGCGGTCAGGATGCGGCAGGTATCGCAACCAGTCACGGCAATACCTTCAGCATGCACAAGGCCAATGGTCTGGTGCGTGATGTTTTTCGTACCCGTAATATGCGTTCCCTGCCGGGCAATCTGGGTATCGGTCAATGCCGTTACCCGACTGCCGGTTCATCGAGCGAAGAAGAGGCGCAGCCTTTCTATGTGAACGCGCCGTTCGGCATCACTCTGGCGCACAACGGCAATCTGACCAATGCCGATCAGCTCAAGATCGAGATGTTCAAAAACGATCGCCGTCACATCAATACTGATTCGGATTCGGAAGTGTTGTTGAATGTGCTGGCGCACGAAATCCAGCAATCAACCAGCAGCATTTCGCTGGACCCTTCGACTTTGTTTGTAGCCGTGTCAGCCTTGCATAAACGCGTGCGCGGCTCCTATGCGGTGGTCGCCCAGATAGCAGGTTATGGCTTACTGGCCTTCCGCGACCCGTATGGCATTCGTCCGCTGTGTATCGGCTTTAACGATACCGACAAAGGCCCTGAATACATGATCGCCAGCGAATCGGTGGCGCTCGAAGGTCTGGGCTTTCATTTCCTGCGCGATGTCACGCCCGGTGAAGCTATCTTTATCGACAACGACGGCAAGCTCTACAACCAGCAGTGCGCCGAGAACCCGGTGTTGAATCCCTGCGCGTTTGAATTCGTTTACCTGGCCCGCCCTGACTCCGTGATCGATGGCGCATCCGTCTATGCGACACGCTTGAAAATGGGCGAATATCTGGCCGAAAAAATTCGCCGTGAATTTTCTGCCGGCGATATTGATGTGGTCATGCCGATTCCGGATTCTTCACGTCCGGCAGCGATGGAGCTGGCCAAGCATCTGAACCTTGATTATCGCGAAGGCTTCATTAAAAATCGCTACATTGGTCGTACCTTCCTGATGCCGGGGCAGGCGATTCGCCGCAAGTCGGTGCGCCAGAAACTCAATGCGATTGGTGCCGAGTTCAAAGGCAAAAGCGTGTTGCTGGTTGACGATTCGATTGTCCGCGGCACCACCAGCCACGAGATCGTGCAAATGGCGCGTGACTCCGGTGCGCGTCGCGTGATCTTCGCGTCTGCCGCACCGCCGGTAAAATTTCCGAACGTGTACGGCATTGACATGCCGACCCGCGATGAACTCATCGCCTACGGCCGCACCGAAGAAGAAGTGTGCCGTGAGATTACTGCGGACGCGCTGGTTTATCAGGATATCGAAGCCATGAAGCGTTCGATTTCGGATATCAATCCTATGCTGAAAAAGTTTGAAGCTTCCTGCTTTGACGGCGACTACGTAACAGGCGATATTTCACGCGACTATCTGGACCGTATCGAGTTTGCCCGCACCCATCCCAAAGCAGTCATCGAAGACATCGTGCGCACGCAACTGAACCTGAATCTTGCACAAATCGAATAAGTCAGGGCAGAGTACGGCAATGAAAGACAGTAAAACATTCGGCTTCACGACAAGCATCCTGCATAGCGATCGCCAAAAGGCGATCGAGCATGGTTCATTGCATAAGCCGATTCATACTTCGGTCGCCTTTGGCTATCGCGATGCACGCGAACTGGCTGCGGTGTTTCAGGGCAAGCAGCCGGGTTACCGTTATGGCCGTCAGGGTAATCCCACGGTGGCCGCGCTCGAAGACAAAATCACCCGCATGGAAGACGGTGTGGCAACGCTGTGCTTTGCTACCGGCATGGGTGCCATTGGCGCCATCATGCAATCGCTGCTGCGCAGCGGCGACCATGTCGTGTCTTCGGCATTTTTATTCGGTAATACCAATAGCCTGTGGCAGACGGTGCAGGGGCAGGGCATGCCGGTGTCGTTTGTGGACGCCACCGATGTTGCCCAAGTTGAAGCCGCCATTACGCCTGCTACCCGGATGGTGTTTGTTGAAACCATAGCCAATCCGCGCACGCAGATTGCCGACCTGGCTCGCATTGGTGCGCTGTGCCGTCAGCGCGGAATTTTGTACGTGGTCGATAACACCATGACTTCGCCCTATTTGTTCCGGCCCAAAGCCGTGGGGGCGAGTCTGGTGGTCAATGCGCTGACCAAATCCATAGGCGGGCACGGTAATGCGCTGGGCGGTAGCCTGACAGACACTGGTCTGTTCGACTGGACCCTATACCCCAACATCGCAGCATCCTATAAACGCTTCGCCCCTGTGCAATGGGGCATGGCCCAGTTGCGCGCCAAAGGCTTGCGTGACTTCGGCGCTTCTCTGGGGCCGGAGGCAGCGCATCATCTGGCAGTCGGCGCCGAGACCATGGCCCTGCGCATAGAGCGTGAATCAGCCAGCGCGCTGGCGATTGCCAGCATGCTGGCAGCGGATCCGCGGGTGGCGGCGGTGCATTATCCGGGCCTGGCTTCGCATCCTCAGCATGAGATTGCAACGACGCTGTTCAAAGCCTATGGCGGTCTGCTCAGTTTCGAGTTGCGCGACGATATCGATTGTTTTGATTACCTCAACCGCTTGCAGCTGGCCATCCCCGCCAGTAATCTTGGCGACACCCGCACCCTGGTCATACCGGTGGCGCACACGATTTTTTACGAAATGGGTGCCGAGCGGCGGGCCAGCATGGGCATTGCCGAATCCCTGATCCGGGTCTCGGTTGGCATTGAAGACACCGACGATTTGCTGCACGACTTTAGTCAGGCACTGGCGGCCTGATCCCTGAAGTCGGGCCCGCTCACACTACTGTCCGGATTACTTTTGAATAGTTGGCTTTTGACACGGCTGGATTCTTAATTTCATCTGTTAACGTTCTCCGTTGAGATTTTTTCGGGATCACAACGAAAGTCACTGGATCCCGGCCTGCGCCGGGATGACGGTAGGAATTTTGAAAGCGCCTCAACCATTACCGTCGTCACCTGCATGTGACGACTGCTGCGTGGGCGGACTGCATGCAGTCCGAATTCCCCACTACGCTCCCGATAAAAATCGGGACCCAGTGTCTCTCGTTGATCACGAAATATTTTTTTCGCCGAAGTCAATAAATCATCAAGCTAAGATGAATCAACATCAACATATTCCGGACATTAGTGGCCCGCTCAGGGCCCCAGATTAGCGGCGGCGCGGCGGCTTAACCAGCTCACACCTTCCTGCATTTCAAATTGCTGCAGTTGCTGCAGCAGTGAAGCCGGGTCTGCATCGGCCAGCAACAGCGCCGCATGTTCGGCTTTCAGAAATCCTTGTTTGACCAGATGCTGCATAAAGTCGAGCAGGCCGTCAAAAAATCCGTTCGTATTGAACAGGGCAACGGGTTTGTCATGAAAACCGAGCTGGGCCCAGGTCAGCGCCTCAAACAATTCTTCCAGCGTGCCTATACCGCCGGGCATGGCAATAAAGCCATCGGACAAGGCGGCCATCTGCGCTTTGCGTTCATGCATGTCTTTGACCACGATTAATCGTGTCAGACGATGGTGAGCGATTTCCGCCTGCATCAGGGCCTCGGGGATCACGCCAGTGACTTTGCCCCCTGCTGCCATAACGGCATCGGCAATCTGTCCCATCAGCCCGACATGGCCACCGCCGTATACCAGTGCGATATCGTTTTGCACCATGGCTTTTGCAAGTTCTACTGCGGCTTTTGCATAGACGGGAGAAGCACCGATGGACGCGCCACAGTAGACACAGAGAGTCTGGATTTTTTTCTTCATGAGCGGGCAAGATGGTAAGGAGGCAGCGCCTGATGATACCCGATCAATACAGCGCCTTTCCGGGTCGCGTGCCTTATAATCTGAATAATGAAAACTGTGGTGTCTTTAAAGTATCCAATGAGTAAAGAAAGTAAACCGGAAAGCAAAGCAGAAAGCAAAGAACCTAAGCTTTCATTCAAACAGCAGCAACTGATCGTACGCGAAGGCGCCATCATTGACGCCACCAACAGCCTGCTGGCGAAAAAAGGTTTTGATTTGATGACGATGGACGAGGTCGCCGCCGAAGTCGGTATTGCCAAGGCCAGTCTGTACAAACATTTCCCCTCAAAAGAGGCGCTGGCCGCAGCGGCCATGATTCGTTTGCTGGAAAATACGCTGGCTTTTGTGCGCGGCCTCGATACGCAGCAAGCCGCAATTGAACAGCTTAAAGCGGTGCTGGCCTGGGCGCTGGGCATACGCATGAAAGGCGGACTGCCGACGCTGCCGTCAGAAAATACCAGCCTGCGCGAGGCTTTGCTCAACAATAAGGTGTACATCAACCGGCTATGGGATTTGAATGAATTGATGGCCGAGCTGATTGAAAAGGCCAGAGGCGACGGAGCCATTCAAAAAGAATTACCGACCGATGTGGTGCTGTTTACGATTTATGCGCGTTCCTGTGATCCGACCATGGATTATTTGCGTATCAGCGGCCAGCACACGGACGCGCAAGTGATCGATTTTTTAATCGGGACCTGCTTTCGCGGCTTGCAATAAATCAGTTCAGCTGGCTTTGCCTGCACGGGCAGGCAAGCGCAGCAGCCGGGTTTTTGCTAGCCTGTCATGCAAAAACTGACGCTGCGGGTCCAGATAAATGGCGGCGGCCCACAACACGAAATTAATGCCCGGCAGTGCCACCATCATCCAGCCTTGCGCATCGATTGCGCGAGCCAGCGCCAGCCCCGGCAAAAACCATAACCAGGCCAGCAAGTAGCGCAGCAGCGCGCGTGTCGGCTTTACCGATGCGCCATATTGATCCACCAGCCGGATACGCCAGGTTTTCATGGCCAGTGTCTGACCGCTGCGGGTCCAGAACCAGCCGAAGTACAAACCGAGAACGACAAATAAGCAGTACTGCAAGGCGCCGCGCTGACTCATTGCGCTGCGTTGCTCAAGCAATGTTGAAAACAAGAGCGTTGCGGTAAACAACACACCAAGCATGAGCATAGTTTCGTAAATCATGCAAATGAGGCGGACTTTGAGCGAGGGCGCAGGCAGCAGGGGGGCAAGTGCTTGGTTCACGGTGACATGCTTGGTTTCGTTGGCAAGACGTGCATTGTACGGTGCGCGTTGCGTAGCGGTGAGTTGCGCTGTGCATCATCACTTTCATTGCCAATTTGATTGTCAATTCATTACCTGTTTTTCCAGGTCTGTACCAGCCCTGCTAGTTGCACTGCAAAAGATACCTAAAACACTTGATTTCAAACGCTTTTTCCGAGATTAGGCTTGACCCGATTGATGCGGCACAGTAAGGTATCGTTCCCTTTGCTATCGCTTTGGGAACCCAATGCCTTGACATGATTGGCGCAACAGGCTGATTGTGCGTCAAGGCTCTTTCATTTAGAAAGCTGTTTGCTCTAACCCACGCCACAAGCGTGAGGAGTCCTTTGCTGCTGCACCACCTCTGGCTGAACGAGTCGCGTTGAGCGTTATCTTGAAATGTATCGATAGATGCATGACGGGGTACCGTAACCGCACAATAAAGGAATGCCCGAGACTGCCGCTGCTGCCGATTCCGTCAGGAGAGAGCATCCGATCAATCTCCCATGGACCTTGAAAGGAAGTAGCATGAGTTCAGAAATCACAGGCGCCGATATTATCGTGCGTTGTCTGGCCGAAGAGGGCGTCGAACATGTGTTCGGTTATCCCGGTGGCGCCGTTTTGTATATCTACGACGCGATTTTCAAGCAAGATAAATTTCAGCATATCCTCGTTCGTCACGAACAGGCTGCCATCCACGCTGCTGACGCGTATTCGCGCAGCTCCAATAAAGTGGGCGTGGCCCTGGTCACTTCCGGGCCTGGTGTCACCAACGCCATCACGGGTCTGGCAACGGCCTATATGGATTCGATTCCGATGGTGATCATTTCCGGTCAGGTGCCTTCGCACGCGATAGGACAGGACGCTTTTCAGGAATGCGACACCGTTGGCATTACCCGTCCTTGCGTCAAACATAACTTCCTCGTCAAAGATGTGAAAGACCTCGCCTTGACGATGAAGAAAGCCTTCTATATCGCCAGTACCGGCCGTCCCGGTCCGGTGCTGGTCGATATCCCGAAGGACATCACCATGAACATGGCTGAGTACGCGTATCCGAAAGAAATCGAGATGCGGTCCTACAAGCCGGTTGATAAGGGTCACTCGGGCCAGATCCGCAAAGCCATGCAATTGCTGCTGACGGCTGAACGTCCGATGATTTACACCGGCGGTGGTGTGATTCTGGCCAATGCGGCGCCTGAACTCAACAAGCTGGTTGATAAACTCGGTTTCCCTTGCACGAACACGCTGATGGGTCTGGGCGCGTACCGTTCAACCAGCGAACAGTTTGTTGGCATGCCCGGCATGCACGGCACCTACGAAGCCAACATGGCCATGCAGCACTGCGATGTGCTGATCGCCATTGGCGCGCGCTTCGATGACCGTGTGATTGGCAACCCAAAACATTTCGCTTCCGTGCCGCGCAAGATCATTCATATCGACATCGACCCGTCATCGATTTCCAAGCGCGTCAAAGTTGATATTCCTATTGTTGGCAACGTCAAGGATGTGCTGGTCGACATGCTGGCCCAGCTTGATGCCGCAGAAACCAAGCCCAACGCAACTGCGCTGGCCTCATGGTGGAAGCAGATCAATGAATGGCGCAAGAAAGAATGCCTGAAGTATCCGGCTTCTGACGAAGTCATCAAGCCGCAATCGGTGGTGCAAAAGCTGTGGGAAGTGACCAAGGGCGACGCCTTTATTACCTCCGACGTTGGCCAGCATCAGATGTGGGCAGCGCAATACTACGGCTTTGACAAACCACGCCGCTGGATCAATTCCGGTGGTCTGGGCACTATGGGTGTGGGTTTGCCGTATGCGATGGGCGTGCAGATGGCCAACCCGGATGCAACAGTGGCTTGCGTGACCGGCGAAGCATCGATCCAGATGTGTATTCAGGAACTCGCCACCTGCAAGCAATATCACCTGACGCCAAAGATCGTGTTGTTGAACAACCGTTATCTGGGCATGGTGCGTCAGTGGCAGCAGATTGATTATGGCTCGCGTTATTCCGAGTCCTACATGGATTCATTGCCTGACTTTGACAAACTGGTCGAGGCCTATGGCCACGTCGGCATGACGATTACCAAACCGTCCGACGTGGAAGGCGTATTGAAAGATGCGTTTGCCATGAAAGACAGACTGGTGTTCATGAACTTCATCACGGACCGTGACGAAAACGTCTGGCCTATGGTCAAGGCCGGTAAAGGCCTGTCTGAAATGCTGCTTGGCTCGGAGGATCTCTAATATGCGTCACATCATCTCAGCCTTGCTGGAAAACGAAGCCGGTGCCTTGTCACGTGTGGTGGGCCTGTTCTCCGCCCGTGGCTACAACATCGAAACCCTGACCGTTGCGCCGACTGAAGATCCAACCCTGTCGCGCATGACGATTGCCACGGTTGGTTCGGACGACGTGATCGAACAGATCACCAAGCATCTGAACCGGCTGATTGAAGTCGTCAAGGTCGTTGACCTGACCGAAGGCGCGCATATCGAGCGTGAACTCATGCTCATCAAGGTGCGTGCAGTCGGCAAGGAACGCGAAGAAATGAAGCGCACCACGGATATCTTCCGCGGCCGCATCATCGACGTTACCGAGAAGACCTATACCATCGAGCTGACTGGCAATAAGACGAAGCTCGACGCTTTTATCGATGCGATAGACCGTACTTCGATTCTGGAAACGGTACGCACCGGCGGCTCTGGTATCGGGCGTGGCGAACGTATTCTCAAAGTTTGATGTAATCAAAATCATAAACAGACAACCCTCATTTTTTATTTAGGAAAATCATGAAAGTTTTTTACGACAAGGACTGCGACCTCTCCCTCATCAAAGGCAAGAATGTCGCCATCATCGGTTACGGTTCGCAAGGTCATGCACACGCACAAAATCTGAACGACTCCGGCTGCAAAGTCACGGTTGGTCTGCGTCAGGGCGGCGCTTCGTGGAATAAAGTCAAAGCAGCCGGTCTCAACGTGGCTGAAGTTAACGATGCAGTCAAAGCAGCTGACGTCATCATGATCTTGCTGCCAGATGAAAACATCGCGCAGGTCTACAACGAAAACGTCGCACCGCACGCCAAACAAGGCGCAGTCCTGGCTTTCGCTCACGGCTTTAACGTTCACTACGGTCAAGTCGTGCCACGCGCCGACCTCGACGTGATCATGGTCGCGCCTAAAGCACCAGGCCACACCGTGCGCGCAACCTACACTCAGGGTGGCGGCGTGCCGCACCTGATCGCTGTGTATCAGGACAAATCCGGCATGGCCCGTGATATCGCCTTGTCGTATTCGATGGCCAATGGCGGCGGTCGTGCCGGCATTATCGAAACCAACTTCCGCGAAGAAACCGAAACCGACTTGTTCGGCGAACAAGCCGTGTTGTGCGGTGGTGCGGTTGAACTGATCAAGGCCGGTTTCGAGACCCTGGTTGAAGGCGGCTATGCCCCTGAGATGGCTTACTTCGAATGCCTGCACGAACTGAAACTGATCGTTGACCTGATCTATGAAGGCGGCATCGCCAACATGAACTATTCGATCTCGAACAACGCCGAATACGGCGAATACGTCACCGGCCCACGTATCGTGACCGAAGACACCAAGAACGCGATGCGTCAGTGCCTCAAAGACATCCAGACCGGTGAATATGCAAAGAGCTTCATCCTTGAAAACAAGGCTGGCGCACCGACGCTGATTTCGCGCCGTCGCCTGAATGCCGAGCACCAGATCGAGCAGGTTGGTGCCAAGCTGCGGGCTATGATGCCTTGGATCGCCAAAAACAAGATGGTTGATCAATCGAAGAACTAAGCTTCGGCTAAGTTCGTCGGCATCATCAGGGAGCGCTTGCAAGCGCCCCCTGCGCTCGGTCTAAAAGCTGCACACTAGTGCAGCTTTTTTTACGACCTTCCGTGCCTTGGATCGCTAAGAACAAGATGGTCGATCAATCGAAGAACTAAGCTTCGGCTGACGCGAAATATTTTTTCGGGATCAGAACGAAAGACGCTGGGTCCCGATTTTCATCGGGAGCGTAGTGGGGAATTCGGACTGCATGCAGTCTTAAATACCCACTACGCTCCCTGCGCAGGGTGAGGCAGGGGTTGCGTAACGTATGCGTTAAGCCTGTCAAAGCGTGCCGGCTTGCAAGCCGTGGCCCGAAGGGGGATTCAGTGTCTTTTTCCTGCATAGACGCACGAGACCATTCAAACAGACTCTATGCACGAACAAGTGAATTCAAAATGTGAGCAGGCTGCAGGCATCGGCGTTTGCTTGTGAAGCGATGTCATGTGACAGTGATTGCGCAAGTGGCTCGCGCGTTTCGCGATATTGCTGGCACTGAGTGTGATTTTTTGTGACCGTAAAAACAAAAACCCTCGCCTTGTGAGCGAGGGTTTTTGTTTTGTATTGGTAGGCCGTGCGGGATTCGAACCTGCGACCAACGGATTAAAAGTCCGCTGCTCTACCAGCTGAGCTAACGACCCGGTAAGCAAGCTATTATAAAGAACGTGTACTCGGTTTGTCAAACCGAATTGTTCCTTTATGTAATTTATTCAGTGCCTCGTACTGCAGTCAGTTTTTCTTCCGTGACTGAATTCAAATCTTTCAATTGTGCCTTGCCACGTCCGGCAGCTTCCGAGTCCGGGTAATGCTGAATCAGGGCTTCCAGAGATTCCAATGCGCTGTCTTTTGCATTCTGTTCTAACTGGCAGTTAGCAGTATTGAGCAGAGCAAGCGGTGCGAGCTTACTGGAAGAAAAACGCGTGGTAAAGTTTTGATAGATCTGAATCGCTTTAACGCAATTGCGTTGTGCGTAATAAGCATTACCCAACCAGTAGTGCGCTTCTGACGCTAAGTCGGAATCGGAATAGGTTTGCAAAAAACGGTTATAGGCCAGTTCTGCGTCCGCGTATTTCTGTTCCTTGAATAAAGTCAGCGCAGCGTTAAAAGCGAGCTGAATTTCATTTTTTTTTTCAGCCTCGGCATTCCTGGCGTCCCCGGATGCCTGATCTTGCTCGAGTTTTTGCAGGCGCGAGTCGAGGTCGATGTAAAAATCCTTTAACCGGCTCTGACTATTGGCCAGTTCATTAGTCATCACTTCAACCTGGCCACGCAAGTTGGCGACTTCAGAGCGCAAACGCTCGATTTCGCCAGCCATATCCATGACAATTCTTTTGTCTGCCTTGGTTTCAATACGCGTATTAACCGGCGCAAGACGAGAATCGATACGCTGATCGATTTCCTCAAGCTTTTTACGCATCTTTAATATTTCGATGCGCGCTTCATCATCTTCAAAGAGTGCATACGCGCGCATTGGTGCCATCGCAAAAACTGCAATTAAGCTTATTGCACAGCCCGTTTTTATTGCGGTTTTCATAGGCACCAATTAATAGGTGATATCGGAGCGACGATTTTCTGCCCAGGCTTCTTCGTTACTGCCCTGAGCTTTTGGCTTTTCTTTGCCAAATGAAACCGCTTCCATTTGTTTGTCAGAGACGCCCAGTAAAGCGAAGGCTTTGCGCACGGCTTCGGCCCGCTTCTGTCCCAACGCCAGATTGTATTCACTGCCGCCGCGTTCATCGGTATTACCTTGAATGACGATCTTTCGTTCAGGATGGGCGATCAGATATTTACTGTGCGCTTCAACCAATGACTTGTATTCTTGTTTGATCACATAGCTGTCGAGGTCAAAATAAACGCTGCGCTTGGCTAGTATGCTCGACGAATCTTTCAAAGGATCGCCAGTCGTCGTACCTTTGGCTTTATTGGCAGCGGAATCCGTTTTGCCCGCGTCTGACGCGCTGCCATTTTGCGATACAGCTTTGCCACTGCGGTCTTCTGCTGTCGCACCTTCATCCAGTTTGACGGTCGAGCATGCGCCCAGAAACAAGACCGACGTGATCAGTACGGCAAAAATTTTAGATCCCAACATTGCTTTCTCCCTGATTAAATTCGTTGACTTCATTTTATAAACGGTCCCCAGGTTGGTTCTCGCACTGTTCCGTTTCGCGCGGTCAGTTTGTAACGCGTTCTGCCATCTATCGAAACGACGGCGAGTGTGCCGGCACTGGTTGGTCCTGAAGCGTGCATGATGAAACGCCCGTTTGGTGAAAAGCTGGGTGATTCATCGCGACCATTGTCGGACAGGCGTAATTCCTGAGCGCTGGCAAAATCCAGCGTATATAACTGAAAACGTCCTTCGCGACGTGAAATATAGGCCATCATTTTACCGTCAGGCGAAATACGCGGGCTGATATTGTAAGTACCGTTAAAAGTGACACGCTTGGCGTCGCCCCCTTCGGCACTCATACGGTAGGTCTGTGGGCCACCGCTGCGGTCGCTGGTAAAGTAAATGGAACGGCCATCGGGCGAGAAGCGTGGCTCTGTGTCAATGCCATTGGAATTACTGAGTCGCTTCAGATCGGTGCCATCGGCATTGATGCTGTAAATCTGGGTATAGCCATCGCGCGACAAGGCAAGCGCCAGCTTTTGCCCGTCTGGTGACCAGGCGGGTGCGGAATTACTGCCTTTGAAGTTGGCAACAAGCACGCGCTGGCGGCTTGCCAGGTCTTGCACAAACACCATAGGCTTTTTGTTTTCAAATGATACATAAGCCAGCTTGCTTCCGTCCGGAGACCAGACCGGCGAGATGATAGGTTCGCTGGAACGAACGGCGATGATGGGGTTTTCACCATCAGAGTCGGCAATTTCCAGCCGATACTCTGCATCTGCGCGCAGGATGTAGGCGATGCGGGTGGCAAATGCGCCAGGTGTTCCGGTCAGCTTTTCATAGACGTCGTCCGAGATTCGATGCGCGCCCATACGGATTACGGTGGGGCGTACGATCAGGCTGAGCGACGAGCGCGATGTTTCCTTTGCCGGGTCCATCAATTTATAGCGCAGCTCGAAACGTCCATCATTCAAGCGGGTGACACTGCCAACCACCAGCGCTTCTATGCCTTTGGTCTTCCACTCCGTCATGTCCGGTGACGGGGTTTCCGACAGTACCTCGGCCGTCTCGACCAGTCGAAATACGCCGCTGCGCTTCAGATCGGCCTTGATAATATTGCTGATGGATTCGCCACTGAGGGCATCATCAGCAAAGATGGCTACCGCAATCGGAATCTGGTTGCTGCTGACACCAGAAATTTCGACTCTTAGCTGCGCATGCGCCAATAGGGCGGTTTGCAGAAGAAGAAAGGCAATAAGCGAGCGCATCAGGTTTCTGGTCATCGGATCTCAGCGATTGTTTGGTTTATTTGAGATGTACATGGGCTTACTACATTCATTTTTATACGGGTAAGGTGCCGCTTTTTCTATCGCTTTGAGGAACATGTCATCAAAGGCAGCATTCCCGGACGATGTTAATTTTTTGGTTTTTTTCCCTTGAATTGAGCCATCGGGATATAACCATATTTCGAATTCTACCTTTTCATTGACCGTAATTTCGCTATCCAGGTTAGATCGTACCTTGTCATCAATTTTAGCCAATAGCGGAATGCATTGACCGTTATCGCCTTTTTGCGGTGCTTTGGCTTTGCCTGTGCCGCTACCGGAACCAATGACTGTGCCCCCCGCTTTGGCGGCTTCTTTGTTCATTGCATCGATGTCATCTCGGCGTGCCTGTTCGCGTTTTGCAGCCTCGGCCTGCTCAAGTTTTTGCTTCTGTGCTTCAGCCTGTTTCTTTTTTTCTTCTTCAATTAATTTTTTGTGTTCTTCTTCTGCCAGTTTCTTTTTCTCTTCTTCAGCCTGCTTCTTTTTTTCTTCTTCCGCTAATTTCTTGCGCTCTTCTTCAGCCAGCTTGCGTTTGTTTTCATCCGCCAGTTTTTGTTTTTCTTCTTCGGCTAATTTTTTCTTGTGGTCTTCGGCATCCTGTTTGGCGCGCTTTTCTTCATCGGCGTGTTTTTTCTTCGCTTCTTGTTCGTCGAGTTTTTTGCGTGCAATCTCGGCATCGCGCTGGGCCTTTTCTTGTGCCAGTTTTTCTTTTTTCTGTAGCGCTTCGAGCAATTGGTTCTTCTTTTCCTCTTTGCGTTTTTTTTCTTTTTCGAGGGCGAGATCCGGCTTGGCCACTTTATCTTTTGGTGGCTCGGCTAACTTTGCGACGGGTTTGGCCGGGGCGGCACGTACCTGCGCAGGTGGTGGCGGCGGCGCCTTCTGAACCGGCGGCAACGGCGGCGGTGGTGGAGGCGGTGGTGCGATCTCCGGGGCCGGATCCCATAGTTCAGTTTCTACTTCTGTCGGTGGGTGGCTAGGCCATTCCACACCAATCCACAAAAAGACGAGCAAGGCCAGATGCACCAATAGCGCTAAGGCGAGCGAGCGCCAGCCACCCGGCTCACGGGGTATTTGGTATGGCGCTGCAGAGCGTTTCAATGCAAGCTCACTTCGTTGCCAGGCCTACGCGGGAGATGCCGATTTTTTTTGCTTGCGCAATCGATTGCACGACTTCGTCGTATTTGATCTCTTTATCGGCCGAGATCATCAGCGGCAGATCCGGGTGTTTTTTATGCAGTTGTTCCAGCTGGCTGGCCAGGTCAGCGCGGTCTTTACTGGTGTTGATTTTTTTGCCATGAATGCCGATGCTGGCAGCGGACTTGGGCTTGAGGGCAATTTCTATGTATTCCACCGGCGGCAGAGTGGAGCGGCCGGCCGTGGGCAAATTGATCACGTTCGGATTGGTGATCGGCGCCACCACCATGAAAATCACCAACAGCACCAGCATCACGTCAATGTAGGGAACTACATTGATCTCCGCCTTGAACTTGCGGCTGCGACCACCGCGCAAACTCGACGTGCGGGACATTAGCGTGCCTGACGGTTCAGGATGTTGGAGAATTCTTCGATAAAGCTCTCAAACCGTATCGCCAGCCGGTCGATGTCATCTGAATAACGGTTGTAGGCAACAACAGCCGGAATCGCAGAAAACAAACCGATCGCCGTGGCAACCAGCGCTTCGGCAATGCCGGGCGCAACGGACGCCAGCGTTGCCTGTTGCACATTGGCCAGCCCGCGAAACGCATTCATGATGCCCCAGACGGTGCCGAACAGACCGACATAAGGTGACACCGAGCCGACTGATGCGAGAAAAGAAAGATGCGCTTCCAGCATGTCCATTTCGCGCTGATAAGCGGCACGCATTGCACGTCGTGCGCCGTCGAGCAGCGCGCTGGAGTCAACGGGCTTGCCGGAAAATGACAGGCGGGCTTTGCGATGTTCTTCCATGCCGGCTTTGAAAATGCGCTCCAGTGCGCCGGCTTTGCCGTCGCGTTGCCGGCGCGATGAAGTCGTTTCTTCATACAGCGCGTTGAGATTGGTGCCGGACCAGAACACGCTTTCGAAGGCGGCCGTTTCGGCTTTGGCATTACGGATGGCGAACATTTTGCGGAAAATGTAGGTCCAGCTCATTGCCGAGACCAGCAGCAGCAACACCATGACAAGTTGCACCAGCAAGGATGCATTGGTGATCATGGTAACAAATGAGAGATCTTGAGTAACGTTCATGGCGTAATTGGGTCTTTGCTTGTGATCAGGCGATCAAAAATTTTGGTGAAGGTCACTGCGCGAGAACGTGACTCTGACCGAGTCTGGCCAGCACATGCGCCGGGATGCCGACAGGGCGCAGCGATTGCGTGTCAACACAGCCGACGCGAATGCTGCCGCTGCACAGCAATTGCGGTTCAACGCCGCCAATTCTCCACGCCTGCTGATCAAATTCAACAGAGGCGCGACCGAGCTTTTTGACAACAACGCTGACGCTGATCTGATCATCTAATAATCCGGGCAAATGGTAATCGATGGCAGTACTTTTGACTACAAACATTACTTTGTCAGAGACGGCCAGCGATTGTTGTTCGACACCTGCGGCACGCAGCCACTCCGTGCGTGCGCGCTCAAAAAATTTCAGATAATTAGCGTAGAACACCACGCCGCCAGTGTCGGTGTCTTCGTAGTACACCCTCAGCGGCCAATGAAAAACAGCTTGCATGCTGGTGGCTCGTTCAGACGTCGCGTTTGACGGTGAAGGGCGAAAACCCCTGGCAGCTTGGCATCATCTCAATGCTGTTGATATTGATGTGCTCCGGCAGGGTCGCAATCCAGAATGCGGTCTCGGCGATGTCGGCGGCGGTTAATGCTTTCGTGCCCTTGTAGACATTGGCCGCAGAATTGTCGTCACCCTTGAAGCGGACATTGGAGAACTCCGTGCCGCCGGCCATGCCGGGTGCAATATTGGAGGCACGCACGCCGGTGCCAACCAGATCGGCCCGTAAATTCAGGGTGAACTGGTCAACAAAGGCCTTGGTTGCGCCGTAGACGTTACCGCCGGGGTAGGGGTAAGCACCGGCGACAGATCCCATATTGATCACCAGACCATGTCCGCGTGCCACCATTGCCGGCAACACCATACGGGTGAGGGTGACCAGGCCCAGGCAATTGGTCGCAATCATGGTTTCCCAGTCTTCCAGATGCGCAGCTTGCGCCGGCTCCAGACCGAGTGCCAGACCTGCATTATTAATCAGCACATCAATCGTTTGCCAGTCAGGTGGCAGTGCAGACAGGGCTTGTTCGATCGAGGCTTTGCTGGTGACATCGAGTTCAACAGGCAAAAAAGCGCTGCCCAGTTCATCGGCCAGCGCCGCCAGGCGGTCGGTGCGGCGCGCTGCGCCTATGACACGGTGACCGTGATGAATGAACTTGCGTGCTATTTCGGCGCCAAAGCCAGAACTGGCGCCGGTAATCATCACGACCATGGGGAAACTCCGTGCGGTGAATGTTAGGCTGGAAATTTAGCTAGCCGAATTGTAGCCGAAAGTGTACTGCTGCACCCTTGCGGTGCGCTTGCCGATTGCTATGGCAGCATGAAAAAAATTCGTGTCTGAATGCGTTTGTGAGGCGGGCTGCTTTCGGCTATACTTGCGGGCTGCTCAGCTTTGGGCAGTTAATTTAATCTCACGGTATGCAGGGTTCCGACTCAGTGTGCCGCATGTGAAAGGTAGCAATCATGTCAGTAACAAAAGAAAGCAAAGCCGCGGTCATCGCGGACAACGCCCGTGCTCAAAACGACACGGGTTCCCCGGAAGTGCAAGTTGCACTGCTGACTTCCCGTATCAACGAACTCAACGGCCACTTCAAAGCCCACGCCAAGGATCACCATTCCCGTCGCGGTCTGATCATGATGGTCAATCGTCGTAAAAGCCTGCTGGCTTACCTGAAGCGCAAAGACGCTGACCGTTATCGCGCACTGATCGAAAAGCTCGGTCTGCGTAAGTAATCTATATTGCGCCGTTCATGACGCATCGATGAAATGCCTGCATCAAATTCTTGATGCGGGCATTTTGTCTTTTTGCAGCGTCAACAGCGTAGGGAATTTTGTTGTCGAATAAATGTTGTGAAGTTGTGAAGTAAGTTGTGAAGTAAAGCAGCGGTGATGCCGCTGCACGTGGTGAGGTGAACGACAGCGCCTGAAAATCTGTCGGCAAAAATAGAAAGGAAACACCCATGTTTAATAAAGTTACGAAAACCTTCCAGTACGGCCAACATACGGTCACTCTGGAAACCGGCGAGATCGGCCGTCAGGCATCTGGTGCCGTGATGGTTTCGGTCGAAGATACCGTGATTCTGGCAACCGTCGTTGCCCGTAAAGACGCCAAGCCTGGCCAGGATTTTTTCCCACTGACAGTGGACTATCTGGAAAAGACCTATGCAGCCGGTCGCATTCCCGGTGGCTTTTTCAAGCGCGAAGGCCGTCCTTCGGAAAAAGAAACACTGACTTCCCGTCTGATCGATCGCCCGATCCGTCCCTTGTTCCCAGAGGGTTACCTCAATGAAGTGCAAGTCATTTTGCACGTCTTGTCGGTCAATCCCGATATCGATCCGGACATCCCTGCGATGATCGGTGCGTCCGCCGCCTTGTGCGTCGCTGGTCTGCCATTCAATGGCCCGATTGGTGCTGCCCGCGTTGGTTACATCGACGGTCAATACGTGTTGAACCCAACTGTGTCGCAACTGCCGAAGTCGCAGCTCGATCTGGTGGTCGCTGGTACCGAATCCGCTGTGCTGATGGTTGAGTCGGAAGCGCAGCAATTGTCCGAAGAAATCATGCTCGGCGCGGTGGTGTTTGGTCACGAACACATGAAGGTCGTCATTGACGCCATTCATGAGCTGGTGCGTGACGGTGGCAAGCCTGAAGTCGAATGGAGCCCGGCGCCGAAAAACGAAGCACTGATCGCTCGTGTTACGGCCGTCGCTGAATCCAAACTGCGCGAGGCTTACCAGATCAAGGAAAAGCAAGCACGTACGCACAAGCTCAAAGAAGTCACTGCCGCGGTCAACGCAGCGATGGCGGATGACGCCGATGCGCCTGATTCTGCCGAACTCGGCAATATCCTGTTTGACCTCGAAGCCAAGATCGTGCGTTCGCAAATCCTCGAAGGCGAACCACGCATCGACGGTCGCGACACCCGCACCGTGCGTCCGATTGCGATTCGCACCAGCGTCTTGCCACGTACCCACGGCTCCGCCCTGTTTACCCGCGGTGAAACGCAGGCACTGGTTATCGCAACTTTGGGCACCGCCCGTGACGAGCAACGCATTGATGCCCTGACCGGCGAATACAGCGACCGCTTTATGCTTCACTACAATATGCCTCCGTTCGCCACTGGCGAAACCGGTCGCGTCGGTTCGCCAAAGCGTCGTGAAATCGGTCACGGCCGTCTGGCCAAGCGTGCACTGATCGCCGCACTGCCACCAGCTGAAGAGTTCAGCTACTCGGTGCGTCTGGTGTCGGAAATTACGGAATCAAATGGTTCTTCTTCGATGGCTTCGGTCTGCGGTGGCTGTCTGGCACTGATGGATGCCGGCGTGCCGATGAAGCAGCACGTTGCTGGTATTGCAATGGGCCTGATCAAAGAAGGCAACCGCTTTGCTGTGCTGTCCGATATTCTGGGTGATGAAGATCACCTGGGCGACATGGACTTCAAAGTGGCCGGTACCGCCAATGGCATTACCGCACTGCAGATGGACATTAAAATCCAGGGCATCACCAAAGAAATCATGCAAGTCGCTCTGGCGCAAGCGCAAGAAGGCCGCATGCACATTCTGGGCAAGATGCAGGAAGCCGTGCCAACCGGTCGTACCGAGTTGTCCAACTTCGCGCCACGTCTGATCACGATCCGCATCAATCCGGAAAAAATCCGTGACGTGATCGGCAAGGGCGGCGCCGTGATTCGCGCGCTGACCGAAGAAACCGGCACCCAGATCGACATTACCGATGAAGGTCTGGTCACCATCGCGTCCGTTGATGCCGCCGCTGGTCAGGAAGCCAAACGCCGCATTGAAGAGCTGACAGCGTCGGTTGAAATCGGCAAGGTCTACGAAGGCGTGGTCTTGAAGTTGCTGGACTTCGGCGCGATCGTGCAAGTCATGCCGGGTAAAGATGGTTTGCTGCACATCAGCCAGATTGCCAACGAGCGCGTCAATGCGGTCGCTGACTATCTGAAAGAAGGCCAGCAAGTGCGCGTCAAGGTTCTGGAAACAGATGACCGCGGCCGTCTCAAGCTGTCGATGAAAGCGGTTGCCGCCGAAGAGTCCGGCGAAGCAGTGGCTGCCGCACCAGCAGCGCAGTAACCGTAGCAGCAGCTTTCAGGCTGTGAAGAAAAAGCCGTCCGGCGACAAGTCTCGGGCGGCTTTTTTTATCAGTCATACAAAATAAAAATATATTTTCAGGAGATCAGCATGCGAGCCATTGAAATCATTCATC
>CANGAW010000057.1 GCA_947451925.1 Burkholderiales bacterium
ATGACCATAGCAAGTTGGTACCACCCCTTCCCATCCCGAACAGGACCGTGAAACGACTTCGCGCCGATGATAGTGCTGCAACCAGTGTGAAAGTAGGTCATCGTCAGGCTTTTATTCGAAAAACCCCCAGCGTTCGCTGGGGGTTTTTTTTTGTTCTTTTTTTCTAGTCGCGATAAAAATGTTCGGAAAGCCCTGCTATTTCAACCCGAATAGAAATGACAAAACCGGAATAGGGCATTTTTGCCAATTCTTCGCTGGACCTCTTTTGTTTTGCACTCGTAACGAATAAGGTTTTCAGATCCAAGCCACCGAATGCAATCATTGTCGGACACATAAAGGGCACTGAAATCGCTTGCAATAAGCGGCCATCAGAAGCGAAGCGACGGATGCAAGCCCCTTCGTACATGGCGACCCAGTAGGCCCCTTCACTATCAACTGCTGCACCATCAGGTCTGCCGCCATATTGCGCATCTCTAGCGCTTGGGAAAGACTTGAACACATGAGGGTTGGTAAGTGTGCCACTGCTCATATCGTACTGATATGACTTAATCTGATGGGCACTTGTATCTGCGTGATACAGAGTTTTTGAATCTGGGCTAAACGCGACGCCGTTAGAAACCATTACCGGGCAATCGTGTTCGGTCAAATGACCGTGATCGAGGCAATATAGCTTTCCACTACTCTCGTTGCGCGCATCGACTAGCGTACCGGTCCAAAGCCGACCGGCAGCATCACAGCGTCCGTCATTAAATCGGTATTTATGTTGATCATAAGGGGCTGCAAGCATCTGTTTCAGCTGTCCCGTCTGCGTATCCAGGGCGAATATTCCATTACGCATCGCCACAATCAAGCCACCTGATTCCCGTAATGCGATACAGCCAGGTTCTGACGGCAGACTCCACTTACGCTCTTCACCAGCTGCAAGCTCCAGGCAATACACCAAGCAATTAGCGATATCAATCCAATAAAGACATTGTTCAAGTGGATGCCAAAGCGGGCACTCTCCCAAGAGCATTGAACCATTGCTGACGATTTGAAAATTTGAATGGTTCATGATGGTTGCGCCCAAGCTAAATAATGCGCGATCATGCGCGATACTTATTTTAATCAGAGACCAGGAGCGACCATTGAACACCCAAACAAGCAAACCAACTATAGCTTTTTTTGGCATCGGCCTGATGGGCCGGCCGATGGCGGCAAATCTTCTCCAAGCCGGTTTTCAGGTCACAGCATGGAACCGGACGACAGCCAAAGCAGAAGCATTGCTGGAACTGGGTGCACAAGTTGCTGCTTCCCCTTCTGAAGCAGCTATAGCCAATATCATCATCACCATGCTTGAAGCCGGGCCGCAGGTGGCTGCGGTTCTGGATGCAGCACTTGATAGCATTGCACCCGGCACTCTGGTTATCGACATGAGTTCGACGCGACAGTCCGAAGCACAAGAACTTCATGCGAAGCTTGCAACGCGGGGCATTGCATTCATTGATGCGCCTGTTTCTGGTGGTGTACTTGGCGCAGAAGCAGCAACACTGGCGATTATGGCAGGTGGCAGTGCTGAAGATTTTGCTCGCGCAGAACCTGTACTGGCAGCGATGGGCAGGCCAACTCTGGTAGGCCCGGCCGGCTGTGGTCAGCTGGCAAAGTTATGCAATCAACTTATTGTTGGTGCCACACTCGACATCGTGGCAGAAGCACTCTTGCTGGCGCAAGCTGGCGGTGCAGATCCGGCGGCTGTCCGTCAGGCCATTCGCGGTGGCTTTGCAGAAAGTCGAATTCTGGAAGTACATGGCCAGCGTATGCTGGACCGCAATTTCATACCCGGTGGTCAGATTAAAAGTCAGACCAAGGACATGGAAAATGTGTTGATAGCGGCAAGCGCCGCTGGTATTACATTACCCGTCGCAGCACTCGTCAGTGAGCATTACCGATCACTTTTACCTCGCACCCCGCTCGCAGATCAGTCGGCTGTTTTGTTAGCGCTGGAACAAAGCAACCCTGGTAAGCGCCTTGGAAGCAGTGCTGATAAATTGCCATAAAGTTTACCCATGAAGACGCAAAACGCAAAGACTGATCTGGATTGGCGCTCAGTATGGAAGCTGGTCCAGCCCTATTGGCAGTCGGAAGAAAAGTGGCAGGCTTGCGGCTTGTTGGCTGCCGTCATTGCGCTTGCACTGGGCATGGTCTATCTGAACGTTTTGTTCAATGACTGGAACCGGGATTTTTATAATGCGCTGGAGACGAAAAATTTTACAGTCTTCACTGCACAGCTATGGCGATTTTCTTTACTTGCTTTCATCCTGATCGTTGTTGCGATTTATAAAATCTATCTGACCCAGGCGCTCGAGATACGCTGGCGCGCCTGGATGACACATCAGTATATGAATGAGTGGCTGGAAAATCAGGCCTACTATCGTATCGAACAAGCATCGACTGCGGATAATCCCGATCAGCGTATTGCAGAAGATCTTAAGTTTTTGACCAGCGGTTCACTCTCACTCTCATTGGGATTGCTGTCCAGCGTCGTTACGCTGGTTTCTTTCGTCAGCATTTTGTGGACGGTGAGTGGGCCTATATCATTCATGCTGGGCCAGAGTCAATGGACTATTCCCGGTTACATGCTCTGGTTTGCACTGGCTTATGCCGGTTGCGGATCGCTGCTGGTTGCATGGATAGGTAAACCGTTAGTCAGGCAAAATTTTAATCAACAGCGCTTCGAAGCCGACTTTCGTTTTGGCCTGATTCGTATTCGTGAAAATGCCGAGGCTGTGGCCTTGTATAGCGGCGAGGCGCAAGAAAAAAATCAGCTGACCCAGCGCTTTGCGCATATCCGTGAAAACTGGTGGGCGGTCATGAAAACCACCAAGCGGCTCAATGTAGCTTCAACTTTTTACGCCCAGTTCGCGATCATTTTCCCGTTTCTGGTTGGCGCGCCGCGTTATTTTTCCGGTGCGATTACGCTGGGCGGACTGATGCAAATTGCGTCGGCTTTCGGGCAGGTGCAATCGGCCTTGTCGTGGTTCATCGACGCATTCGCTCAGCTGGCCGAATGGAAAGCCAGCGTCAACCGGCTCTCCGAATTTCATGCAGCAGTCAGCAAGGCTCGTGGTGAGCAAGCTGGTATTAGTGTCATTCGCAATAATGTGGGAGCGATTCTGATTGAACAGGTCAGTCTGCAACTTCCGGATGGCCAGGCCTTGACCATGCCATTGAATGCAAAGGTGCTGGCCGGCCAACGTATTCTGGTAACCGGCCCTTCCGGTTGTGGCAAATCGACCTTGTTTCGCGCTATTGCCGGTATCTGGCCCTATGGCGAAGGCTTTATTGAAATTCCGGCAGCAACGAACATCTTGTTTCTGCCGCAGCGCAGTTACCTGCCTATAGGCACGCTGCGCGCTGCGATTAGTTATCCGGCAGCGCAGGACGCTTACAAAGATCGGGCCATCGAACATTATTTGCAGCTCTGCCGGCTACCGCATCTGATGGGCTGGCTCAATGACACCGACAACTGGAGTGGGCGACTCTCGCCAGGCGAGCAGCAGCGACTAGCTTTTGTCCGTGCCTTGTTAACGCGGCCGGATGTACTGTTTCTTGACGAAGCCAGCAGCGCGCTCGACGCCGACACGGAACAAGTGCTGTATGAATTGCTGCTGGATGAATTGCCCAATGCCGCCATCATCAGTATTGCCCATCGTCCTGTTGTAGCTAAATACCATGCTCTGCATTGGCAGTTCGAGGCATACGGCGACGAACAGATGGCAGCTCGCTACCGGATAACGGCATCCATTGTTGGGAAGTCAGGCAGCAAAGCTGCCTGAACCCTCAACTTAAGGACTTAACGTAACGGTGCGTTGGCTAAAAACTGCTCGGCCAGTCTGACCCAGTAGGTAGCGCCAATTGGCAGCAAATCATCATTAAAGTCATAACTTGGATTGTGCAAATTGCAGGGCCCGAGTCCATGACCCAGCATGCGGTGCTCACCGTCGCCATTGCCGATAAATACATAACAGCCCGGTTTTTCTTGCAGCATAAAAGCGAAATCTTCCGAGCCCATGGTTGGCGCAACATTGGTATCAACCTGGTCTTTGCCCAGCACATCCTGCATCACACCAATGGCAAACGCCGTTTCCGCTGGATGATTAATCAGCGGCGGGTAATTGCGCTTGAAATCAAATCCAATGCTTGCGCCAAATGCTGCTGCAGTATGTTCGGCGATCTCGCGCATGCGGTTCTCGATCAAGTCCAGCACCTCCAGTGAAAAGGTACGCACTGTGCCAACCAGCGTAGCTGAGTCCGGAATGATATTGGTGCCGCTACCAGAATGAATCTGTGTAATCGACAACACCCCAGGATCATTCGGGTTTTTATTGCGCGCAACGATGGTTTGCCAGCTTTGCGCAATCTGCACCGCCACCATGATCGGATCAATGCTCATGTGCGGCTGCGCTGCATGCGAACCCTTGCCCTTAATCGACACGCAAAATTCATTCGATGACGCCATCATCGGCCCGACTTTGACTCCCATGCCACCCGCAGTGGCACCCGGCCAGTTGTGCATCCCAAACACCGCGTCCATCGGGCATTGCGTGAACAGTCCATCATCGATCATGCGCTTGGCGCCAGCGCCGCCTTCTTCGGCGGGCTGAAAAATGACGTACACCGTACCGTCGAAGTTGCGATGCTGCGATAAGTAATGCGCAGCCCCGAGCAGCATCGCCGTATGGCCATCATGGCCGCAAGCGTGCATCTTGCCCACGTTCTGGGAGTGATGTGCAAAGGTATTCGATTCATGCACAGGCAGCGCATCCATGTCGGCGCGCAAACCCACCGCGCGATTGCTGTTGCCGTTTTTAATGACGCCAACAACACCAGTGACACCCATGCCGCGAATGACCGGGATACCCCACTCCGTTAATTTTTGTGCCACCAGTTCAGCTGTCTCCACTTCCTGGTAAGACAGTTCAGGATTCGCATGAATCGTACGTCGGATCTGCTGCAACTCCTGATGGAACTGCAAAATGGGTTCGATCAATTTCATGATGGTCTCTTTCTTGATAGCGTCGCTGTACTTTGCAGCAAAACGGTAATTTAACCTGCTTCATTTTATTGTGCTTGTGTCATATTAACGCCAGGCGTATCGCTACGCGCCACAATTGCCAATTGAATAAAATTCCATCTATCCCGGAGTCCTGCATGAGCACCCAAGTCGTTCGCGCCACCTGTCCTCATGATTGTCCCGATACCTGCGCCATGCTGGTGACGGTCAAAGATGGCATTGCCACCGAAGTGCGCGGTGACCCGAATCACCCCAACACTGCCGGCGTTTTGTGTACCAAAGTCTCGCGTTACATTGAGCGCACTTATCATAAAGATCGCCTGCTGACGCCGCTAAAACGGATCGGTAAAAAGGGCGAAGGGAAATTCGCGCGTATCAGCTGGGACGAAGCTCTGGCCATCATCACCACCAGACTCAAGGAAATTGCGGCGAAAGACGCGCGCGCCATTCTGCCTTATAGCTATGCCGGAACCATGGGCGTGGTGCAGGGCGAATCCATGTCCATGCGGTTTTTTCATAAGCTTGGTGCGTCGCGACTTGATCGCACCATTTGTTCTTCTGCAGGTGGCACAGGTTACAAATATACCGTTGGCGCAAAAGTCGGCACCGACACCGAACAATATGAGAACGCCAGATTGATCCTGATCTGGGGCGGCAATCCGATTGCGTCCAACCTGCATTTTTGGATGAAAGTACAAGAAGCAAAAAGACGCGGCGCCATCATCATTGCCATTGATCCCTACCGATCGCTGACTGCCGAAAAATGTCATCAGCATATTGCGCTCTTGCCCGGCACGGATGCTGCGCTGGCCCTGGGCATGATGCACGTGCTGATCCGGGATGATCTGCTTGATCATGCCTACATCAACGATCACACACTGGGCTTTGCTGAACTCAGCGAGCGGGTCGCAGAATGGACGCCGCAGCGTACAGCCGACACCTGCGGCATTAGTGCTGAACAGGTGGAGCAACTGGCACGCTTGTATGGCGAAACTGCGCAAGCTGGTGAGGCCGTAGCCATTCGTGTCAACTATGGCGTTCAACGCGTGCGCGGCGGTGGCATGGCAGTGCGTAATATCGCTTGCTTGCCGGCTTTGGTAGGGGCGTGGCGACATGCAGCCGGTGGCATTTTGCTTTCCTCCGGTGACAGCTTTCCTAAAACCACACAGCAGACCGAAAGGCCGGACTTGGCGCCGGTTGATCTAGAGCGTCCACCGCGCATCATCAACATGAGCACTATTGGCGACGATTTGCTGCGACCCGCATCGGCAGAATTCGGACCCGCCATTGAAGCGGTCATTGTCTACAACAGCAACCCCGTTGCGGTAGCGCCCGAGTCGGCCAAGGTCATGCAAGGCTTTGCGCGGGAAGATTTGTTTACCGTTGTGCTCGAACATTTTCAGACCGACACCGCCGACTATGCCGACATCGTATTGCCAGCCACCACGCAACTGGAACACACCGATATTCATGCTACCTACGGCCATTTGTACATGATGGCGAATAATCCGGCGATTGCGCCCTTGGGAGAGTCCAAGCCCAATAGCGAAATTTTCCGTTTGCTGGCTGAGCGCATGGGCTTTGATGAGCCCTGTTTTTCCGATAGCGATGAGGACATCGCCGCGCAGGCGTTTGATAATAAAAATTTGCGGGCGATTCACTTTGACTGGAGCAGTCTGAAAAAAACCGGCTGGCAGAAATTAAATGTACCGGATGCGCCCTTTGCCAACGGCGGTTTTGCCACGCCTTCAGGTAAATGCGAGTTTTACAGCGCGCGCATGCTGGCCGACGGACTTGATCCCTTGCCCGCATACATCGCCCCCTATGAATCCGCAGAAAGCGCGCCCGAGCTGGCCAAGCTCTATCCGTTGGCCATGATCTCGCCGCCTGCGCGGAACTTTCTCAACTCCAGCTTCGTCAACGTACAGAGTTTGCGCAGCACCGAGGGCGAGCCGCACGTGGATATGAATCCGTCTGACGCCGCAACCCGCGGCATACAAGACGGCGAGATGGTCAGGATTTTTAATGCACGCGGATCATTTATTGCCAAAGCCCGCGTGACCGATCATGCCCGCATCGGGCTGGTCGTGGGCTTATCCATCTGGTGGAAAAAATTTGCTGCCGATGGCAAAAATGCCAACGAGCTGACCAGTCAACGCCTGACCGACATGGGACGTGCGCCGACTTTTTATGATGTGCTGGTACAGGTCGAAAAAACACGCTAATTGATGCCTGAAATTTTCCGCTGCCGTTTTCGTTGTGTCTTTGCGTGTGTACTGCTGCTGGCCTTAAGCGCCTGCGCACAGCTGGGCTATTACGCGCAGGCGATGCAAGGGCAAATGGCCTTGCGTTCATCCGCCAGGCCGATTGATCAATTGCTGGCCGACCCGAAGGTTGCGGATACATTAAAGGAGCGGCTTAAACGCGTGCGTGAAATTCGCGCTTTCGCTGCCACTGAACTCGGCTTGCCAGACAACGGCAGTTACAAAAAATATGCCGATCTCAAACGTAGTTATGTGATGTGGAATGTCATTGCTGCGCCCGAGCTGTCTGTCGAGCCTAAGCAATGGTGTTTTCCGGTTGCTGGTTGCGTTAACTACCGTGGCTACTATCAACAAGACGCGGCGCAAGGTTTTGCAGAAGCGCTGCATCAATCCGGCTTTGATGTGTTTGTGGCCGGAGTGCCGGCCTACTCAACCCTGGGCTGGTTTGATGACCCCGTGTTATCGAGCTTCATCACCTATCCCGATGCCGAGTTGGCCAGGCTGATATTTCATGAGCTGGCCCATCAGATTGCCTATGCGCCGGGCGATTCGCAATTCAACGAATCGTTTGCCACCGCAGTGGAAGAAGCGGGCGTTGCACGCTGGCTTACGCTGACAGGTAATGAACAACAGCGTGGGGAATATCATATTTATCAAGAACGCCAACAAGACTTTCTGACGCTGCTGCAGAGTCACAGGCAGCAACTGCAAACGCTGTTTGCCAGTACGCTCAGCGATGAGGAAAAACGGCATCAGAAGCAAAAAATTTTTCAATCGCTGCAAGAGCATTACCATGTCCTTAAGCAGGAAAAATGGGCCGGCTACACCGGTTATGACCGATGGTTCAATGCGCCTTTATCCAATGCGCATCTGGCACTGGCCGCGACTTACCATGATCTGGTACCAGCCTTTCGACGTTTGTTAGCAGAGAAAAAAACCCTGCCGGCTTTTTATCAGGCAGTGCGGCAGCTTGCCCGCTTAAATCAACAGACGCGGCACGAACAGCTGATGCAGCGGACTTTGCCGTCTGGCGATGTCGCACCTGACTGAGTCAGGCTTTGGTCTGCTGCAACGCAACAACCACACGATGTCAAATTTTTCGGATAGCATCCATTTCATACTCATTAATGTAATCCGGCACAAGACCTGGATTCAATAAAAAATAAGGCGAGGAGACATATGGATAAATTCTGGATCAAAGGCTATCCGAAGGGCGTGCCCGCAGAAATCGATTACACCCGCTACCGCTCGCTGGTGCAACTGCTGGATGAAGCCTTCAGTAAGTACGCAAGCCGCAATGCCTATGTCTGCATGGACAAATTCATGACCTATGGCGAACTCGACGTCATGTCGAAAAAGCTGGGTGCGTGGCTGCAAGCGCAGGGACTGTCCAAAGGTGCGCGCGTGGCTATCATGATGCCTAACGTGCTGCAATATCCTGTCGCAATCGCTGCTATTTTGCGTGCCGGCTTCACCGTCGTTAATGTCAATCCGCTCTACACGCCGCGTGAACTGGAACACCAGTTAAATGACTCCGGCGCCGAAGCCATCATCATCCTGGAAAACTTTGCCACCACGCTGGAAAAAGTCGTGGCACGGACCAAGGTCAAGGTAGCCGTCGTAGCCAGCATGGGCGACTTGCTTGGCACGGCCAAAGGCGCAGTCGTTAATTTTGTTGTGCGCAATATCAAAAAAATGGTGCCGGCCTACTCACTGCCGCAAGCCCTGCGTTTTAATCAGGTGCTCAAACAAGCAGAGCGCATGGTGTTAAAGCCGGTCGAACTGGGTCACGACGACATCGCTTTTCTGCAATACACCGGTGGTACGACCGGCTTGTCGAAAGGCGCAATGCTCAGTCATCGCAACGTCATTGCCAACATCTTGCAAAATGAAGTCTGGTTGCAGCCGGCGATGGACAAGCCACCGAAGGTTGATGCAATGATCTTCGTTTGCGCGCTGCCGCTCTACCATATCTTCGCTCTGACAGTTTGCTGCCTGATGGGTACCCGGCTTGGCGGGATGAACATTCTGATTCCGAATCCGCGGGACATTCCCGGACTGGTTAAAGAACTGGGCAAATACAAATTCAATATTCTTCCCGCCGTCAATACGCTCTACAACGGCCTGTTGCATAACGCCGATTTTGCCAAACTCGATTTCTCTGCGTTGAAACTCTGCAATGGCGGCGGTATGGCCGTACAAAAAGCGGTCAATGATCGCTGGCGTCAAATTACCGGCAAGAGCATCGTTGAAGGCTATGGCCTGTCCGAGACTTCGCCGGTCGCGACTGCCAATCCGGCTGATGCCGATGAATTCACGGGCACTATCGGCTTGCCGATTCCCTCCACCGAGATTGCGATTCTGGACGACTACAGCGAGCCGGTTCCGCTTGGGCAGCCAGGCGAAATCGCCATACGCGGACCACAAGTCATGGTCGGCTACTGGAACCGGCCAGAAGACACGGCCAGTGTGATGACTGCGGATGGTTTTTTCAAATCGGGCGACATCGGCATCATGGACGCGCGCGGACACGTCACCATTGTGGACCGTAAAAAGGATATGGTGCTGGTCTCCGGCTTCAACGTTTATCCGAATGAAGTCGAAGGTGTCGTGGCAATGCATCCGGGCGTGCTGGAATGCGCTGTGGTTGGTGTCAAGGACGAAGCCAGTGGTGAAGCTGTCAAACTGTTTGTCGTGCGGCGTGATCCGGAACTGACCGCCGAACAGCTGATGGATTATTGCCATCAGGAGCTGACCGGTTACAAGCGACCCAAAATTATCGAGTTCCGTAACGAGCTGCCCAAGACCAATGTGGGCAAGATACTGCGGCGTGAACTGCGGGACGTAAAAACAGCGACCTGAACTGCCGTTATTGGAGTCCGTTCAGACTGCAGGCATGGTGGGCAACTCCCGCGGTCTGCGGTCTTCTCCTGTTGCCACATAAGTCAGCGTGGCCTCAGTCACCTTCACAATGTCAGCCTGCAGCCGGTTGCGCTCTGCATAGACCTCCACATTGACTGTAACGGACGTGCGGCCGGTTTTAATAATCTTTGCATAGAACGATAATAAGTCACCGACAAACACCGGCTGCTTGAACAGAAACGAATTCACGGCCACCGTGCCGACCCGGCCATTGGCGCGTCGCGCTGCCGGTATCGCGCCGGCGATATCGACCTGAGCCATGATCCAGCCGCCGAACACATCGCCGTGAACATTGGCGTCCGATGGCATAGGCATCACTCGCAAGGTTGGCATGCCTTCGGGCAGACTGTTTAATGTTGATTCGTTCATGCTGGACTCCCTGTATGGATTGCAGATAGACGCTACAATCGAACCCGATTTGTATGCCCGTATATGGATAGGCCAAAGCATAGTGCATTTGGTCATACCCCTTTTAATTACCTATTTTTCACCACATCATGCGCCATCATTCCAGTTCTCATTCCACGGCGCCTGCCAATCAACACACGCGTAATGACTGGGGCACGCTGAAAACGCTGGTGCCTTACTTGTGGGCGTACAAATGGCGGGTGTTGCTGGCGCTGGTTTGTCTGGTCGGCGCCAAGCTGGCCAATGTCGGGGTGCCGCTGGTTTTAAAAAAACTCATCGATGGCCTGGCCATTACCCCAGCACATCCTGCCTCGATGCTGGTCTTGCCGGTCGGCGTGTTGGTTGCTTATGGCTTGCTGCGCTTGTCGACGACGGTTTTTACCGAGTTGCGCGAATTCTTTTTTGCCAAGGTCACGCAGCGCGCAGTGCGTACCATTGCCTTAAAAGTATTTCGCCATCTGCATGCGCTGTCACTACGTTTTCATTTGAACCGCCAGACCGGTGGCATCACCCGCGATATTGAGCGCGGTACCCGCGGCATTTCTTCGCTGGTGTCCTACACCCTGTTCAGCATTTTACCGACCTTAATCGAAATCACTCTGGTGCTGGGCTATCTGGCTGTGCAGTATGACATCTGGTTTTCGATGATCACGCTGATTGCACTGGTGATCTACATCAGCTTTACGGTCATGGTGACAGAGTGGCGCACGCATTTCCGCCGCACCATGAACGAGCTTGATTCCAAGGCCAATACCAAGGCCATCGATTCTTTGCTTAATTATGAGACCGTCAAATATTTCGGCAATGAAGAATACGAAGCCCGACGCTATGACGAAGGCCTGCAGCGCTTTGAAACCGCGGCCGTTCGCTCGCAAACTTCGCTGACCTTACTTAATGCAGGCCAGTCGATGATCATTGCACTGGCGGTGACGCTGATTTTGTGGCGCGCAACACTGGGCGTGATCGGCGGCACCATGACCCTGGGTGATCTGGTGCTGGTCAATGCCTTCATGATCCAGTTGTATATTCCGCTCAATTTTCTTGGTGTGATTTATCGCGAGATCAAGCAGAGTCTGGCCGACATGGAAAAAATGTTTGTGCTGCTGGACCAGCATCGTGAAGTCGCCGATGCTCCCGGTGCACAGCCACTGGCAATTCAACAAGCCGAAGTGCACTTCGGCCATGTTGACTTCAGCTATGAAGCCAACCGGCAGATTTTGTTTGATGTGGATTTCACGATTGCAGCCGGCACCACGACTGCCGTAGTTGGCCATAGCGGGTCCGGCAAATCCACGCTGGCGCGTTTGCTGTTCCGTTTCTATGACGTTAATGCCGGCATCATCAACATTGACGGGCAAGATATCCGCAGCATTACCCAAACCTCTCTGCGCCGCGCCATTGGCATCGTGCCGCAAGATACGGTGCTGTTCAATGACAGCATTGCCTACAACATTGCCTATGGCAAGCCTGGTGCCAGCCATGAAGAAATCGTTGCAGCTGCACGCGCAGCCTATATTCACGATTTCATCATGACTCTGCCTGCCGGCTATGAAACCCCGGTTGGCGAGCGTGGCCTGAAACTTTCAGGTGGTGAAAAACAGCGGGTCGCGATTGCGCGCACCTTACTGAAAAATCCGGCCATCCTGATTTTTGATGAAGCCACTTCGGCACTGGATTCGCGTGCCGAGCAAGCGATTCAGGCGCAGTTAAAAGAAATCGCACGTAACCGCACCACGCTCGTCATTGCCCATCGACTGTCGACCATTGCCGACGCCCAGCAAATTTTAGTCATGGATCACGGCCGCATCATCGAGCGCGGCACCCATGCACAATTGCTTGCAGCACAGGGCGCTTACGCGCAAATGTGGGAAAGGCAGCAGGCGCGGCAGGAAGAGCATAGCGAGCAGCCAAGCGAGCAGTCCCTGCTGGCCTGATTCAAAATCTTTCAACTGCTAGCTAACAGTAGTCTTCTACAATGCACGCTCATTGCCAGTTACCCCTTGCCCTATGGACCACAGAGAACTCCTGATCGCCAGCTTTCATGCTGCCGTTGCCGCCGCAGATCCGCTGCAAATTGTCGCGCAACATTTGCCCAATCCACCCAAAGGCAAAACCCTGGTGGTTGGTGCGGGCAAGGCCGCTGCCAGTATGGCGCGTGCGGTTGAGCTGGCCTGGCCAGCCGACTTGCCTTTAGAAGGTATGGTCGTTACCCGCTATGCGCACGGCATGCCGACTGAGCGTATCGATGTCGTTGAGGCCAGCCATCCGGTGCCCGACGGTGCCGGTGAAGTCGCTGCCGCTGAAATTCTGGCGCGGGTCAGTGCATTGACGGCGGATGACCACTTGATTGCCTTGGTCTCTGGTGGCGGCTCGAGTTTATTGTCGCTGCCTGTTGCCGGCATTTCCATGACGGACCTGAAGGCAGTGACCAACAGTCTGCTCAAGTCCGGCGCGCCGATCACGGAAATGAACATCGTCAGAAAACACCTGTCGCGGGTACAAGGCGGCTGGCTGGCCGCCGCCTGCAAGGCGCCAGTAACCACGCTGGTGATCAGCGACGTAACCGGGGACGATCCGAGTGCAATTGCCTCCGGCCCGACCTGTGCGGACGCCAGCACCTATCAGGATGCACTGGCAATCCTTGAACGTTTTCAGGTTCAGGCACCGGCGTCGGTTCTCGCCCACTTGCAGGCCGGCGCGGCCGGCGAAATTGCTGAAACGCCAAAACCCGGCGACCCGGTTTTTGTGCGGGTTGCTACTACGGTGATTGCCACCGCACATGGCAGCTTGCAGGCGGCTGCTGAATTTTTTCGCACGCATCAAATTACTCCCGTCGTGCTGGGCGACACGGTAACCGGCGAAGCCGCTGAAGTGGCCAAGGTCTATGCGGCGCTGGCACGAGAAATTCGCACGCACGCGCAGCCCTTCAAGCCACCAGTGGCACTGATCTCCGGCGGCGAATGTACGGTGACGGTACGCGGTAATGGTCGTGGCGGACGCTGCGCAGAATTTCTGACCTCGATGGCGATTGAACTGGATGGCATGCCCGATGTCTATGCGCTGGCGGCAGATACCGATGGTATTGACGGTACCGAAGACAATGCCGGTGCCTTATTGTTTCCCGATAGCGCAGCGCGTGCGGCAGCGCTGTGTGTGTCTGCCAAAAAACTGTTGGCTAATAATGATGGCTACAATTATTTCGCTGCATTAGGAGACTTGCTGGTGACGGGGCCAACCCGCACCAACGTCAATGACTATCGGGTGATTCTGGTCCTGTAAAATCGCATCATGACGAAACCAGACGCCCCCACCATGCATAACGCCGCCGCCGATTTTCTGACCCTGACCCGTCCTGACGACTGGCATTTGCACCTGCGTGACGGTGCGATGATGGCCGATGTACTGCCGCACACAGCGCGCCAGTTTGCCCGCGCCATTGTGATGCCCAATCTGAAGCCGCCTGTTACCACCACCGCGATGGCTGCTGCTTATCGTGACCGTATTCTGGCAGCGTTGCCGGCCGATATGCGCTTTACCCCCTTGATGGTGCTCTACCTGACCGACAATACGCCCGCCGAAGAAATCCGGCGCGCTGTCGAGAGTGGTTTTGTTCACGGCGTCAAACTTTATCCGGCAGGTGCTACCACCAATTCGGATGCAGGCGTAACGGATATCAATCGCTGCATGCCCGCTCTGGAAGCGATGCAGGAACTCGGTTTGCCTTTGCTGGTGCATGGTGAAGTGACCGACGCCGATATTGATGTCTTTGACCGCGAAGCCGTGTTCATCGATCGCGTGTTGCAGCCGCTGCGCCGTAGTATGCCGGCACTGAAAATCGTGTTTGAGCACATCACGACCCGCGACGCTGCGCACTATGTGCGTGATGCCGAAGGCCCTGTTGCAGCAACCATCACTGCGCATCATCTGCTCTACAACCGTAATGCCATTTTCAAGGGCGGCATTCGTCCGCATTACTATTGTCTGCCCATTCTGAAACGCGAAGAACACCGGCTGGCATTAATCGACGCGGCGACATCCGGCAGCCCCCGTTTTTTTCTGGGCACCGACTCGGCGCCCCATCCAACTGGTTTGAAAGAGCATGCCTGTGGTTGCGCTGGTTGCTACACCGCGCTGCATGCGATGGAGTTGTATGCACAAGCTTTTGACGAAGCCGGTGCACTCGACCGGCTTGAAGCCTTCGCCAGTTTTCATGGCCCGGATTTTTATGGCCTGCCACGCAACACCGATCAGGTCCGGCTGGAGCGTACGCCATGGACGGTGCCGCAAGAATTAACGATGGCCGATACCACCCTGACTCCGCTCGACGCCGGCAGTACGTTGCAGTGGAAATTACGCTGAGTGCTGGCGGCATTTTCAGCAATTAACTGGCAGCAGCCGTGGCTGGCCCACTTAAAGGAACAGGCCCTGCCTTTGCTGGCGGCGACGGATTGGCGTGATGCACTCAACAAGGCTGCCCGCCAGCGCGATCTGTGCAATCAGCATGGCCATCCTATTCATTTTGTGCCGCAACAGCAGCTGCCATCGCAGCTGGCTTATGAAGCCTACATTGACCAATGCGGCGGCGTGCCCACGCGAGACAACCTGCATGATTTTTTCAATGCGCTGATCTGGCTGCATTTCCCACAAATAAAGCGCGCCCTCAATGCGCTGCAAGCTGCCGAAATCATTCACAGGAAAAACATGCCTGACACAAAAGGCAGCCGTGGTTCGCAACGCGATGCGGCCACTTTGTTTGACGAGAATGCGGCGCTCTTCATTTGCAGCGACCCGTCAATGATTCAAGCCCTGCGTCAACATGACTGGGGCACGCTGTTCATACAAAACCGCGCGTCTTTTGGCCGGCAATGCGAGACCCTGCTGTTTGGCCATGCCCTGCTAGAAAAATTGGTTCAACCTTATAAAGCCATCACTGCCCATGCCTGGGTGGTGCCGGTTCAGCCAAGCTGGTT
This sequence comes from Burkholderiales bacterium, assembly GCA_947451925.1. Taxonomy (GTDB): domain Bacteria; phylum Pseudomonadota; class Gammaproteobacteria; order Burkholderiales; family Burkholderiaceae_D; genus Pernthalerella. The sequence goes on from CANGAW010000057.1 coordinate 15,618, forward strand.
TGCATTGGAATGGCCGCAACGATTGCAACAACTTGACAGGGTACTTGCACAGCAACTCAGCGATGGTTTTACCTCCAGAGAATTGACGCCCTTGCCGGTGCTGGGCGTGCCGCATTGGTGGCCGCAGCAGGACGCCGTATTTTATGCGGACGCATCGGTTTTCCGGCCGATGCGTTGCCGTCGCAGCGCTGCTTAAAATCCTTTTTGCAGGCCAAATATAAACGCGTTCGACGTGCCCGTTTGCGCTAGTGTCAGTGGACTGGTAGAAGCATCAACAGCCCCTGAATAGGAAGACGCTGCACCATCGGTTGCATGGTTGAACGCCGCATAAAAATTGGTCGACTTTGACAGCGAATAGACGGCTGATAAATTAATGATCGCCGGATGACTGGGGCCACTATTGCGCGCGTAATTAATGCCTACATCCGTGTTTGGCATCACCTTCATTGCGGCGCCAACGACAACGGTGTTCGAATTACTTCCCGTCTCAGGGCTGAAGTGTACATAATTGGCGGCCAGTTTCGCCGGCCCGACCGGCACTGTCGCCCCAGCCAGATACTGCCGGTACTGTGAATCCCGATCTGACGCGGCCACTAGAAAATTCCAGTCGCCATAAGAATAGCCAGCATTGCCTGATAAAAAACGATTGGTGTTCGAGTCGCCCGCTACGCCACCGAATGCATACATGATGCTACCGGTGACACCCTTCAACGCGTCCGAAGGCAGGCTGTATGTCACCGAGTTGGGAATAAAAAATCCGCCGGTTGAACTCAGCCCGGGGTCAGCGTCAGCACCGCCTCCTGCGACTGACACTGGCAAGCCATTGTTAAGAACCGTGCCTGAGCGATGCAATAACAGAGCCGGCACGTAAAAATTATTTCCGGCCAGCCCCAGCGTTGACGTGTAAGCCGCAATAAAGGGCGATAAATTTAGTCCTGCTGTTAACAAGCCTAGCGAGCCACTCAGCCCAATGTTGGCCGCACGACTAAATATGCCGGTTGTGCCGCCATTGGCAATGGCGCCATTGCCGGCGTTAAAGCCGCCCTCGAGATTCAAATGCGCGCGCATGCCGCCACCCAAATCCTCCGTCCCTTTGACACCCCACACCGAGGCGGCCCAATTGCCTTCGCCAAAGTTGGTGCGTCGTTCACCCGCAGGGCCGATGCCGGTGGCGGTGATGACGGAGGCATCGATATTGCCATATAAGGTAAGGCCTGATTGTGCCAGTGCAGAAGCACTCGCTGACAGGGCCAGCATGGTCGCTGCAAGACGTATTTTGTTCATCGAATTCCCTCCGGTGATTGACAGGTGAACGACAAGTCTGGAGAAAAATGCGAGCTGCCTTGCGCGCAAAATCAAAACAAAAGCTGGTGGAGTTTGTCAGGTCGCAAACGCAGCTGCAGATGAACGGTGATTGTTTCTGACTGGTTTTACCGGGCCAGTTCGCGGGTTTTTTTGACTAATATTTCGGCTGCACGATCGAAGGCCATGAATTGCGTCACCAAGGCTTTTCTGCCTATGGCTTTTAATGTCGGACTGATCAGACTGCTGAAAGTCCAGACGTTGCCGCCGGAATTATTTTCAAGCACATACAGTTTCCCGGATTTTGCATCCCTGACGATATCAATGCCTTGCAGCGGCAAATCAGGATGCGCATTAAAAACCTGGCTCGAAAATTTCACGACCTCTTCATCGTTTGCAATTTTGAACTCGCGCTCATCAAGCATATTTTCTTCTTGTTTGAAATTGCTGGTGAAGGATTCGTTCGAAAAAATTTCATCCAATGTGTCTGGATACTTGATGACCCGGGTTCTGCGCCACGAAATGCACATCAGTGGCTGTCCCAGCAAACTCAGCACGCGATAACTCAGTGCATGAGATCCGGTCTCTACAAATTGTTGCAGCAGATAGGGGGTGCCCGACAGTGAGTGCTCTGGGGGGATTCGATTGTGTGTAATTTGTTCCAGCCATGTGGTGTGCACCAACAAATTTCCTTGCGCATGACTGCTGTACACAGGTTTCAGCACGACATAGTCTCCCCATTCTTTCGGGTCAACAGATTCGCCTATGGTGTAGGGCTTTACTTTTGGAATGGGCACACCGGCTGCAACAAAGTTTGTGTATTCATCCAGTTTGCCCAGATCTTTCACGCACAGGGTGTGGCCGCGAGCCGGCACCTTGTCTGGTGGATTGACCAGGTAGAGTGTTAGCAATGGCAGATGATTAAATCGTGCCGCAAGCTGGTCGGGATGAAATTGTCCGTTTGAGATATTGACGATGATCGAATTGTCGAGGCGATGGATTCGCTTGCCAACACTGATAAAGTCTTCGTAATTTTGATCTCGTACGCAGATCGCCAGAACCTTTTTTTCTTGCATACGTTTGCCAGATCAACTTATATAAAATTTACTCCGATTAGATCTATTGATTTCACAGACCTTGATCTGTTCAACATAAGAGCCATTAAAAATAAGAATCATGGACTTAGTTTTATCGAGCCAGTTCTTGGGTTTTTTGAAGCAGAATTTCAGCCGCACGATCGAATGCCATGAATTGTGTCAGCAGGGCTTTTCGGCCGATGGCTTGGTATGTCGGCGTGTCTTTCCTGCTGAAAGTCCAGACGTTTCCGCCGGAGTTATTTTCAAGCACAAACAATTTTCCGGATTTTGCGTCTCTGACGATATCAAGGCCTTGTAGCGGAAAATCAGGATGGGCATTAAACACTTGCCTGGAAAATGATATGACTTCTTCATCGTTAGCTAGTTTGGAATCACGCTCGATAAAAGTTTTTTC
>CANGAW010000058.1 GCA_947451925.1 Burkholderiales bacterium
CAAAGAATACGATGGCAAAATTCAGATCGCCAAAATGGACGTCGATGCCAACCAGGCTGTGCCTGCAAAATTCGGCATCCGCGGCATTCCGACTTTGATTCTGTTTAAAAACGGCGTCCCTGCGGCGCAAAAAGTAGGCGCGTTGGCCAAAGGCCAGCTGACCTCCTTCATCGACAGCAATATCTGATAGCAAGCCGCGGTGGCGCGTTCGTGCTGCCGCGATTTTCTCCCTGAGCCTGACTTCTCCGCTGTTCCCTCCCCTACCTTATAAATCCGCACTGCGCGGACTCTGACTATGCATTTATCTGAACTCAAGGCCCTCCACGTTTCCGCATTGCTGGAAATGGCCATCAGCCTCGACATCGACAACGCTGCGCGTTTGCGCAAGCAGGAGCTGATGTTCGCGATCTTGAAAAAACGCGCCAAATCCGGCGAACAAATTTTCGGCGACGGCGTACTCGAAGTCCTGCCTGACGGCTTTGGCTTTTTACGTTCGCCCGACGCCAGCTACATGGCGTCAACCGACGACATCTATATCTCGCCTTCGCAGATCCGCCGCTTCAATCTGCATACCGGCGACTCGATCGAAGGCGAAGTGCGCACACCAAAAGACGGCGAGCGCTATTTCGCACTGGTCAAGGTCGACAAGGTCAACGACGAATCGCCGGAAGCGTCGAAGCACCGCATTCTGTTTGAAAATCTGACGCCGCTGCACCCGAACAAGCCGCTCTTACTTGAACGCGAGATGCGCGGCGAAGAAAACATCACCGGCCGCATCATTGACCTGATCGCACCGATCGGCAAAGGCCAGCGCGGCCTGCTGGTGGCGTCACCAAAATCCGGCAAGTCGGTGATCTTGCAGCACATCGCCCATGCAATTACGGCCAATCATCCGGAAGCCACCTTAATCGTGCTGCTGATTGATGAGCGTCCTGAAGAAGTGACGGAAATGCAGCGCTCGGTACGCGGCGAAGTCGTTGCCTCGACCTTCGATGAGCCAGCCACCCGCCACGTGCAGGTCGCCGAAATGGTGCTGGAAAAAGCCAAGCGTCTGGTTGAAATGAAAAAAGACGTGGTCATCCTCTTGGACTCGATCACCCGTCTGGCCCGCGCCTACAACACCGTGATTCCGGCTTCGGGCAAAGTGCTGACCGGCGGTGTTGACGCCAACGCTCTGCAACGGCCGAAACGCTTCTTTGGTGCCGCCCGCAATATTGAAGAAGGCGGCTCGCTGACCATTATCGCTACCGCACTGATTGAAACCGGCAGCCGGATGGACGACGTGATCTTTGAAGAATTCAAAGGTACCGGCAACATGGAAGTGCATCTCGAACGCCGTCTGGCCGAGAAGCGTGTTTATCCTGCCATTAACCTCAACAAATCCGGCACCCGCCGCGAAGAGCTGCTGATCAAGCCAGACATCCTGCAAAAAGTCTGGGTCTTGCGCAAACTGCTCTACAGCATGGACGAAATCGAAGCGATGGAATTCATCCTCGACAAGATGAAGGCGACCAAGAACAACGCCGAATTCTTCGACATGATGCGCCGCGGCGGATCGTAAGCCAGGGCACAAAATCTGGTCTTTGAGAGTATTGACAACAGCTACGCGTGATCGCACCATGAGCGTAGTTGTTGTGTATTCAACGAAGGAGAAATGATGCGTGATACTGCCATCAATCTGCAGGCATTCCCTGAGCAACGTGATTTGATTGACCACGCTGCGACCTTGCTGGGCAAAAATCGTTCTGACTTCATGCTCGAAGCAGCCTGTGATAAAGCCAAGCTTGTGGTGCTTGACCAGGTATTTTTTGATCTTGATCCCGAGCGCTTCCGCCAGTTCACCGACATGCTCGATGCGCCACCTGCGCACAATCCCGGTCTTGAACGCCTGATGGCGGTCAACGCAGTCTGGAAGCCCGACCCAAGCAAGACATGAATTTGCCTCTCAGTTCACCGGAGCCTTTAACGGCATCACACCGCGTGGATGAGTTTGAGTGCGGTGAAACCGTGCTCGATGATTGGCTCAAACGCCGGGCCATGGTCAATCAGATCAGCGGCGCAAGCCGCACCTTTGTCACCTCCGATCAAAACCAACGCATCTACGCCTACTATGCGATAGCTGCAGGCGCTGTGTCCCACCCAATTGCGACGAGCGCAGTCAAACGTAACATGCCTGATCCTGTGCCGGTGATGGTGCTGGCCCGGCTTGCCGTTGATCGCCGTGCTCAAGGCATCAAACTGGGCGCGTCAATGCTGCAGGATGCTGTCAACAGGACAGTGGCCGTAGCGCAAAATGCGGGCGTCAGAGCCTTGCTGGTTCACGCAATCAATGAACAAGCAAAAAAATTCTATGAACACTATGGTTTTCAGGCTTCGCCTGCGCATCCCATGACACTGATGCTGCGTTTGAGTCAGGTAAAAATCTGACAAGGTCAAAAGGGCAAGGTAGATTAAATCAGCTTCTCCCTATATAATCCGCGTTCTTTTAACCGGGCAAGTGGTCATCAATCGGGTCAGGAAGCAAGACGACCGACGAAGTGACGATTGGCTACCCAAACTTTGCGAGCAAATCATGAAAGAAGGCATTCACCCCGCTTACCGTGAAATTGTGGTCCACGATCTGTCGTGCGATTTCAAATTCATCACCCGTTCCACCGTGCAGACCCGTGAAATGATCACCTTCGAAGGCAAGGAATATCCTTTGCTGAAGGTTGAGGTTTCATCCGAGTCGCATCCGTTTTACACGGGCAAGCACAAGATCGTCGACACCGCCGGTCGCGTCGAGAAATTCCGCCAGAAGTTCGGTGGCGTTGGCTCCCGTACCAAAGCAACCGGCTAATCCGGTTTGCATCCGACAAAAAGGCAGCCCAGGCTGCCTTTTTGTTTTTCTTTGCGGCAGAATAGTGCCGGTCTGTTGATACGACATTTCTCAAATAATTTTCAGCCAATAACGATCGCATGAAACCTGTACGCCTTCCCGCCGCCGCTACGCTCGCGCTTCCGCGCTGGGGGCTGGTCGGACTGTGTCTCTTGTATATCCTGCCCGGCATTCTGCGGCGCGACCCCTGGAAAACCGATGACGCCGCCGGCTTTGGCATCATGTGGACCATGGCACAGGGCGGCCTGGCCGACTGGCTCATGCCCAACATCGTCGGCATGCCCATGCCGCAGGAAGGACCGCTGGCATTCTGGATAGGCGCAATCCTGATCAAATGTTTTGGCTGGCTGACCGGCGACGAACTTGCCGCCCGTCTCTCTACCCTGGTTTTTTTCGGCATCGGTGCCGCCGCGGTGTGGCGAACCAGCTATGTGCTGGGACGGCGCAGTGAAGCCCAGCCTTTGAAGCTGGCTTTTGGTGGCCAGCCCGCACCGCGCGATTTTGGCCGCACGCTGGCCGATGGTGCGTTGCTGATCTACGTTGCCTGCCTGGGTCTGTTGGTGCGCAGCCATGAGACCGCTGCACCCGCCTTGCACATCGCACTGGTGGCGGCCAGTTTTTACGCCGCGACTTGCCTGCTTGACGCGCCGACCCGGCGCGCTGCAGTGGGCATGGGTATCTCGCTGGGCTTGCTGGTTCTGGCGCGCAGCTGGACCATTCCGCTGGCACTGGCATTGAGCATGGTGCTGCTGGCAGCGTGGCGCAACCGCAGCGCGCTGTGGCTGCAATTATTCATCAGCCTGCCCATCGCACTGGCCTTGCCGCTACTCTGGCTTTTCGCGCAGCATGGCACGCAAAACTTTGGCATGCCTTTTTTTGAACAATGGTGGCGCTGGAACAGCACACTGCTGGCATGGCCAACTGCGCATGGTCTGCGCACGACGGCACAGACACTGATCTGGTTTGCCTGGCCCGCATGGCCGATTGCGGCATGGTCGGTCTATGCCTGGCGTCGCCAGGCGATGCTGCATATTTTGTTGCCCTTAAGCGGCCTTGCTGCGTTACTGCTGGTGTGCTTCTGTGCCACCCGTGCAGACGACGCCGACCTGTTGTCGCTGCTGCCGCCGCTGGCCATTCTGGCCACCTTTGGCCTGCCCACACTCAAGCGCGGCGCCATCAATGCGGTCGACTGGTTTTCGGTGATGACCTTAAGCGCGATTGCGGCATTCATCTGGCTGGGCTGGATTGCCAAACAAACCGGCTGGCCAGCGCAACTGGCGAAAAATGCGTTCAAACTCGCACCCGGCTTCAAACCGGAATTCAATCTTTTCGCTTTTCTGATTGCACTGGCAGCCAGCATAGGTTGGGTACTGCTGCTGCGCTGGCGGCTGGCCAGACGACCTTCCGTCTTGTGGCGCGCGGTCGTGCTGTCTTCGGGTGGCGTGATTCTCTGCTGGCTGCTGTTGATGACCTTGTGGCTGCCATGGCTTAATTACGGCAAGAGCTACGCGGTAGTGGCTGAGCAAATTGCCAGTCATCTGCCTTCACAGTATCACTGCGTTAATACCGATGGCGTGGGTCCGGCACAACGCGCGTCTTTTGCGTCAATAGGACTGATTCAGTTTGCTCAGTCTGAAAACACGCACTGTGAATTTTTGCTGGTGCAGGACGATGGATTGCGCCGCAAAGGATCGCCCGGAATGAAAAAAGTCGACGATAAACTCGAGCTGCTGTGGCAAGGCCGGCGCGCAGCCGACCGGCATGAATTCTTCCGCCTGTTCAGACGTCACAACCCATGAGTTCCTCCGGCGCCGTTAAGCGGGGCATGACGGCACAGATTGCCGCACTGGCCTGGCCGGTTCTGATCGGCCAGCTTGCGGTGATTGCTAACGGCGTCATCGACACCATGATGACGGCGCGCTCGTCTGCTGCCGACCTGGCCGCGCTCGGCATAGGCGCGGCGGTGTACATCAGCATCTTCGTTGGCTTGTCCGGCGTGTTGCAGGCACTGTCGCCGAGCATTGCGCAATTGTTTGGCGCGCGCAAATTTGAAGCCATTGGTTTTGAAGTGCGGCAAGGTGTCTGGCTGGCCTTGTTCCTCACAATTGTAGGAGCAGTTGGCCTGTGTTTTCCAACGCCGCTGTTGTCCATCGCTCAGGCCTCCTCTGCGCTCAATGACAAGGTCGCGCAGTATCTGCAGATACTCGCCCTGGCCTTACCGGCCACGCTGGGCTTTCGTGTTTACGCTTCGCTGAACACGGCAACCTCCAAACCGCGGATGGTGATGGCGATCCAGATTGCTTCACTGCTGCTGAAAATCCCGCTCAATGCGCTGTTCATTTTTGGTGGACTGGGCTTGCCGGCATTGGGTCTGGCCGGCTGTGCGCTGGCCACGGCCATCACTGCCTGGCTGGCCTTGCTGGCGGGCTGGATCATCCTGCGGCGCGGCACCCACTATCAAGCCTTCCGTTTGTTCGGCCAGGGTCTGGGCAGGCCTGTCTGGAGCGCACAGCTGTCTTTACTCAAGCTCGGTGTGCCAATGGGCATGTCCTACCTGATCGAAGTCAGCGCCTTTGCGCTGATGGCTTTATTCATAGCCCGCATCGGCAGCAATGCACTGGCAGGTCATCAGATCACGGCCAATTTCGGCACCGTGCTGTATATGCTGCCGCTGTCGATTGCCAGCGCCACCGCCACCCTAGTTGCACAAAAAATTGGTGCCGGGCAGTCAGCAGACGCGCGTCGCGCAGGCTATGCCGGCATCCGGCTTGGCGTGATCATGGCGGGCAGCATGGGCGTAGCCGTCTGGCTGGGCCGCGCACAGATCATTGGCGCTTACACGCCGGACGCGCAAGTTGCCGCCGCAGCCATGCCCTTATTTTTCTTTATCAGCTTTTATCAATTATTCGATTCCTTTCAGGTCGGCACCGCCTTCGTGTTGCGTGCCTATAAGGTCGCGCTGATCCCTACCCTCATGTATGCGCTTGCACTGTGGGGCGTGGGGCTGGGTGGCGGCTATCTGCTGGGCTTCAATATATTGGGCGGAACACCCGAATTTCTGCAAGGCGCAGCCGGCTTCTGGCTCGGTAACAGCTTAAGTCTGGCCATAGTCGGCGCAGCACTGGCCTGGTATTTACGGCGCGTGCAACGCATGCAGGAAGACAGCGACTGAATCGATCGCCTCAATAGCGGCTGAGTTCCGGATGCGGGTCCGGCACCGGCTCTTGATCCGGTATCGGCTGCGGCCCGGGCACATCTTCTTCAAAAGGTTCGTCTGCCGGTGGCGGCAATGGTGCCCGGTGTATGTGAAAGTGCATTTGCATTACGCTCTCCCTGAAGTTCGTTCAAGTTACTGGGTCCCAGCCTGCGCTGGGACGACCTTTGATTTTGAGGCGTTGATCACGCTACTACCGTCGCCCCAGCTATTTTTAAATTTTCAACCAGCCACTCAGGATCGTTGACGCGGTTCGCTACGACGGCTGACACGTCGCTCTGTCGGATGCGAATACGCCCGGAATTCCATGTTGGTGACGCCAATGGCGCCGGGCGGGCCGCAGACAAAATCAAAACCCTGTTTTACCGGAAATAAGACGTTATCGAGCAAGACCACGTCAGTGCGGCAAGTCGGGTTCGCGTTGCATATATGCGTGCGGATTTCCTGCCACAGGCCGTCGCTGATCCAGCCTTCCAGAAATAACTGGTTCGGATACAAGGAATGGTCGGCATCCAGATAGCCTTTCTGGCCTTGCTGCAAAACCGGATAAAGCGGCGCATGCGCAGCAATCACCAGATTGATCCAGCCATCACCAACCGTGTGGCTGATTTCATCCTGATAGCCCGGGTAGGTCAGTTGCAATATCCAGTTGCAGGACAGATCGAGTCGCTTTTCAACGCCACCCTCCCCCATTGCCTGCATACCGTCTTGCACTGTGAACTGGGTGCTGGTGATACGCGCCTGCAAAGTCGGCTCCATCAGGCGAATGACTTCGAGGTTTTCATGCAGATTCCAGATCAGCCATTTGCTACGCTCTGAATCATTCATTTCGCTGAGTTCAGCAACCTCGCGTTGTCCCACCGGGGCAATCGCGTGCAGTAAATCATGACGCTGTTTTTCATGGAGACTGTACTCCAGACCGACGGATGTTTTTTGTGGAAATGCCTGCGCCATAATCGCTCCATAAAATCGCTGAGATGAAAGTGATTGCCGGCGATCAGCAACTTGCCGGCAATGTCCCTCTTCGACCTATGAAACCTGAATTAAATCCGTGATTACACAGATTTAAAACGAGACGGAAAATTAACCGTGGCTGCGCTCGAATTCTTTCAGAAATTCAACCAGCGCACGCACGCCTTCAATGGGCATCGCGTTATAAATCGATGCACGCATGCCGCCAACGGAACGATGACCTTTCAATTGCAGCATGCCGTGCTGCTGCGCACTGTGCAGAAAGGCTGCATCCAGTGCTGTATCGTGCAGAAAAAACGGCACGTTCATGCGTGAACGATCGGCACGGTCAACCGGGTTGCGATAAAAACCGGTTGAATCAAAATAGTCATACAAGAGCGCGGCCTTGGCTTTGTTTTTTTCTTCCATCACAGCCAGACCGCCCTGCGCTATCAGCCATTCAAACACCAGACCGGCTATGTAAATGCCATAGGTCGGCGGCGTATTAATCATGGAATCGTGTTCGGCCTGTTCTTTCCAGTTGAAGACCGAAGGCGTGATCGGCAACGCACGGCCCAGCAGATCGTCGCGCACAATACAAAAGGTCAGGCCGGCAGGGCCAATATTTTTTTGCGCGCCGCCATAAATAACGCCGTACTTGCTGACATCCATCACCCGCGACAAAATATGCGAAGACATATCAGCCACCAGCGGCACCTCACCCGTGTCGGGCACCCACTGATATTCAACGCCGCCTATGGTCTCGTTGGTGCAGACATGGACGTAGGCGGCATCGCTGTCGAGCTGCCAGTCTGATTGCGGTGGCACGTAAGTAAAGTGGCGGTCTTCCGAAGATGCAGCGACATGGACCTGACAATATTTTTGCGCTTCAGCGATGGATTTTTTTGACCATTCACCGGTATTGATATAGTCCGCCGAAGTTTTGGTACCCAACAGATTCATCGGAATCAATGCATTCATCGCCAGCGCGCCACCTTGCAAAAACAAGACCCGATAATTGGCGGGAATACCTAACAAGGTCCGAAAATCGGTTTCTGTTTTTTCCAGAATGCTGGTGAATTCGCTGCCGCGATGACTCATTTCCATAACCGACATGCCACTGCCATGCCAGTCCTGCATTTCTTGCGCAGCACGCTGCAACACCGGTTCAGGCAGCACGGCAGGGCCAGCGCTGAAATTAAAAATTCGCATGGAAGTTCCAGAGGAGGAGAATTGATTAGGCTTAACGCACATTATGAGGGATGCGGCAAAAGCATGGCAAGGCAGGACGTGCACAAGATGCCTTACTATTGGTCAGCATAAAAATTGACTTGTTAAAATAATCCCGATGTTGACCTCAAACGATCTCGGCGCCGTCTTGCTGACGCTTAAACTCGCAGCGCTGACAACTGCCATTTTGCTATTGCTGGCCACGCCACTGGCCTGGTGGCTGGCGCGCACGCGCTCTGCATGGAAGGGCGCTGTCAGTGCCGTCGTGGCCTTGCCGATTGTGCTGCCGCCGACGGTACTGGGCTTTTATCTGCTGCTGGCGATGGGGCAAAACGGTTTGATCGGCCAATTCACTGATGCTATCGGCATTGGCCTCTTACCCTTTTCCTTTGCCGGCATCGTGATTGCTTCGGTGTTTTACTCGATGCCATTCGTGGTCCAGCCATTGCAAAATGCGTTTGAAGCCATTGGCGAAGCACCGCTTGAAGCGGCAGCGTGTTTGCGCGCCTCACCGATCGATCGATTTTTTTCGGTGGTGTTGCCGATGGCGCGCCCCGGCTACCTGAGCGCGATGGTGATGGGCTTTGCTCATACGATGGGCGAATTTGGCGTGGTGCTCATGATAGGCGGGAATATCCCCGATAAGACACGCGTGATCTCGGTACAAATTTATGACCATGTCGAAGCTATCGAATACAGCAATGCCCATTGGCTGTCTGCCGGCATGCTCGGCTTTTCTTTTGTGGTGCTGCTGATTTTATATAGCCTCAACCGTACCGGCAGGCGCGCATGAAGCAAATCCATCTGCGATTCAATCTCGACCGGCCAGATTTTTCACTGGCAGTGAATGTGCATCTGCCCGGCAGCGGCGTAACCGCCTTGTTCGGACCTTCCGGCTCCGGCAAAACAAGCTGCCTGCGTGCCATCGCCGGGCTGGAACCTGCGGTGCGTGGCCGGCTGGAAGTCAACGGCCATGTGTGGCAAGACGACAGCGCCGGTATTTTTTTACCCACCCATCAGCGCGCCATCGGTTATGTCGCGCAGGACGCGGGTTTGTTTACCCATTTAACGGTACAGGGCAATCTGGAATACGGCATGCGCCGCATCCCGGACTATGCCCGTCGGGTTTCACTGGAACAGGCGATCAGTCTGTTGGGCATTGCCCATTTGGTGACACGAAAGCCAGCCAGTTTGTCAGGTGGCGAACGCCAGCGCGTGGCCATTGCGCGCGCACTGGCAGTCAGCCCTTCGCTTTTGCTGATGGATGAACCGCTGGCGGCACTCGATGTGCAGCGCAAAGAGGAAGTGCTGCCTTATCTGGAGCGGCTGCAGCAAGAGCTGGCCATTCCTATGGTCTATGTCAGCCACGCACCGGACGAAGTGGCGCGTCTGGCCGACTATATGGTGTTGCTGGAACATGGCAGCGTGCTGGCAGACGGCGACACCGCTGAACTGATGACCCGCCTCGATTTGCCCTTAGCGCATGGTGACAATGCCGGTGTGGTCATCAGCACGATCGTTGAAGGCCACGACCCTGAGTATGATTTGATTGCCCTGCGTTTTGCCGGTGGCCAGTTGCGCCTGCCTGCTGCCAGCGGCGTGGCCGGCATGTCGCTGCGTGTTCGCGTGCAGGCCCGTGATGTGAGCCTGGCGCTGCATTCGCCGCAAGACAGCAGCATCCTCAACAGCTTTGCGGCTACGGTACTTGAGATTGCACCAGACAGCCCGGGTCAGGTGATGGTGGCGCTGGATTGCTGCGGCCAGCGCTTGCTGGCGCGGATTACCCGCAAGTCCTGCGAACAGCTGGCTATTGCCGCCGGCATGCAGGTGCACGCACAAATCAAAGGTGTTGCACTGCTCAGGTAAGTCACTGGCCCCTGGCGACTTTCATCGGTCCACAAAAAAATGTCAGCATCTGTCAGCATCAATAGCGTTTTGATAGCGACATTAATCCGCTAGAATGGCCCGGCTTTAAACCAATCATAATAATAAAGGGACAATCCAATGAGCAGTGAAATCGAACAAACTGAAAACGCGTTGTATCGCAAAGTAGCCTGGCGTCTGATGCCCTTGCTGCTGATCTGCTACATCGTCGCTTACCTCGACCGCGTCAACGTCGGCTTTGCCAAGCTGCAGATGATGCATGACCTGGGCTTTTCCGACCTGGTGTATGGCACGGGAGCCGGTATTTTCTTTGTCGGTTATTTTTTGTGTGAAGTCCCCAGCAATGTGATTCTGCATAAAGTCGGTGCGCGACTCTGGATCGGCCGCATCATGATCACCTGGGGCATTCTGTCGGCTGCGATGATGTTTGTATCAAGCGCGACGATGTTTTACGTGATGCGCTTTTTTCTCGGCGTGGCCGAAGCCGGTTTTTTCCCCGGCATCATTCTCTACCTGACCTACTGGTTCCCTGCACATCGCCGCGGCCGCATTACGGCTTTGTTCATGACCGGCATTGCAATGTCGGGTGTGATCGGTGGACCCTTATCTGGCTTCATCATGAAAGTGTTTGACGGTGCGTACAGTATCGCCGGCTGGCAGTGGATGTTTCTGATTGAAGGCCTCCCTTCCATCGCACTGGGCATCATCGTGATTCTGACCTTGCAAGACCGGATTGCGGACGCAAAATGGCTGACCGAAGAAGAACGTGCGTTACTGGCTTCCCGTATCGACGCCGAAGCATCAGAGAAACAGCATGCATCCATCTTCAGCGTCATGACCAGCGGCCGGGTCTGGCTGATGGCACTGATTTATTTTTCCTATGTGATGGGTCTGTATGGCGTGAGCTTCTGGCTGCCAACACTGATCAAAGCCATGGGCATATCAGACCCACTCGACATCGGACTGATGTCGGCCATTCCCTATACCGTGGCGGTGGTGGTGACTTTGGCTGTCGCCAAAAGTGCTGACCGTTTGCGTGAGCGGCGCTGGCATGTCGCCATACCGGGCTTGCTGGGCGCTGTCGGTTTGCTGCTCTCGGTACTGTGGGCGCAAGATACGGTACTGGCAATGGCCGCTTTAACACTGGCCACCGCCGGCATCCTGACCACGCTGCCCTTGTTCTGGAGCCTGCCTACGTCCTTCCTCGCCGGCTCGGGCGCTGCAGCCGGTATTGCGATGATTAATTCGCTCGGTAATCTGGCCGGTTTCGCCAGCCCTTATGCAGTGGGCTGGCTGAAAGAATTAAGCGGCAACACCCACAGCGGCATCATCCTGCTGGCTGGCAGTCTGGTACTGGGTGCGATTCTGACCATTAGCGTACCTGCAAGGCTGGTGAATAAATAAGCCGGGCCTCAACCATGCAAGTTCAGGTGGCAGGCGCCTCATAACTGATGGCGCCTGCCGAGCCCGCTTCTGCTCGCAAAGCAAATTTCTGAATCTTGCCCGTTGAGGTCTTGGGCAGTTCTTTGAACACCACCCGCTTGGGCACTTTGAACGAGGCCAACAGCGTTTTGCAGTGCGCGATCAGCTCTTGCTCAGTCAGCGCAGCGCCTGCCCGCAATTCAACAAAAGCGCAGGGCACTTCACCCCACTTCGTATCCGGCAAGGCCACCACGGCAACAGCCACAACCGCCGGATGCTGGTAGATCGCGTCCTCGACTTCGATGCTGGAAATATTTTCACCACCGGAGATGATAATGTCTTTGCTGCGATCCTTGATGCGCACATAGCCATCAGCTGACATTACCGCCAGGTCCCCGGTATGAAACCAGTCGCCGGCAAAAGCTTCTTCTGTTGCGCGCGGATTTTTCAGATACCCCTTCATGCAGATATTGCCGCGAAACATAATCTCGCCCAGGGTCTCGCCATCGGCCGGCACCGGCTGCATGGTTTCAGGGTCGCGCACCGAGACGCCTGCCTGTAAGTGATAACGCACGCCCTGTCGCGCATTCAATTGCGCTTGTGCGGCAGCGTCCAGTTGATCCCAACCGTCTTGTTTGGCGCACACGGTGGCGGGTCCGTAAACTTCAGTGAGTCCATACACGTGCGTCAAATCAAAACCCATCGCAGCCATTTGCGCGATGACGGCAGGCGACGGCGGCGCACCGGCGACCATGGTTGAAACGCGGTGATGAATGCCATTGCGCCATTCGGGTGGTGTGGAAGCCAGCGCGCTTTGCACAATCGGCGCGCCGCAATAGTGGGTTACGCGTTCAGCAGCAATCAGTTCAAGCACCTGTCTGGCGTCAAATTTACGCAGGCAGACATTGACACCGGCACGGGCGGCGATGGTCCATGGAAAACACCAGCCATTACAGTGAAACATGGGCAAGGTCCACAAGTACACCGCATGCTTGGGCAGATCCCATTCAAGAATATTGGAGAGTGCGTTGATTGCCGCACCGCGATGGTGGTACACCACGCCCTTTGGGTCGCCGGTGGTGCCAGAGGTGTAGTTGAGCGCAATCGCATCCCATTCGTCGGCCGGTGGCTGCCAGGCGAAATGCGGGTCGCCCTGCGCCAGCAAGTCCTCATAACGAAGCCAGCCAGCAGGTATGGGTGGCATGTCTGCCTGCACATCCTGCACGCCAATGACAATCAACCCGGGCAGGGCTGCGCGCATCTGTTCGGCCAGAGCCAGATATTCGGTATCAACAATGAGCGCTTTGGCCTCGCCATGGCGCAGCATGAACAGCAGGGCCGCCGCATCGAGTCGGGTGTTTAAGGTATTGAGTACGGCACCAGACATCGGCACCCCAAAATGCACTTCCACCATTTCGGGAATATTTGGCAGCAGCACCGCAACGGTGTCATTGCGACCTATGCCCCGCGTCTGCAGGGCGCTGGCCAGACGCACGGCACGGGCATGCGTCTGGGCCCAGCTGCGGCGTACAGCGCCATACACAACAGCCGGCCGCTCGCCATACACCTCGGCGGCGCGCGCGATGAAGTCCAGCGGGGTCAGGGCCACGAAATTGACATGGCGACGACCTAAGTCATTATTAAAATCTGTCATTGAGCGAACTCCGGTTATTTAAGTATTTGACTTTATGGGCAATCCGTATTGTGCAGTGCAAGCTTTAATCTGCCGCTTTGATTGACGCCCTATATTAGTTTGCTCAAGTTTCTTGCATAATAGCAATTAAAATAACCATTTTTCTCATCATGCAAGTTATTGATTCCAGTGCTTTAGAGCCAGCCCGCTTTGCCAAACGCAAAATTATTGCCGGATGGAGTCTGGGTTGTCTGATTGGCATTACACTGATCTGGGCCATTGTGCTGATGGCATTACAAGAAGAGCGCAATGATGCTGAGCGGGAGGCCATGCGCGAAACCAGCGAGCGGGCGAAAACATTTTTAAGTCAGGTACACGAACATATTGCCAATATTGATCAGGTATCCCTGATGCTGCGTTATCAATGGCAGGACCTGGGCCACCCTTCTGACATCTCGGAACAATATAAACAAGGTGCCTTCCTGCAGGCGCTGGCTTTAGCCGCACTCAATACCAACGGCATCATCATCGCTGCACGAAGCAAAGTCTCGCTCAATACCGACATGAGCGATCTGCCTTTTTTTGCCTGGCATAAGACCTCGACAGACAAATCACTGCGTATCAACGAAGTGCAATCCGGTCGAGGCAGTATGGCAGGGAAAAAAGTCATCCGCTTTACCCGTCGCATCGAAAGCGGCGACGGCGGTTTCGCTGGCGTTGTGGTGGTATCAACGGCAACCGATTATTTGACTCCGCTGAACAAATCGCAAGAACAGCAAAAGGGTGATTTCGTATCACTACGATTTGAAAATGGGTCCGAGCTGATCAGTCAAAAGACCGGTGCCAGCGAGCCGCATTATCTTGAACCTGCAGCCAATGCAACAATTAAAAGCAGTGTCACGTTGGAGCCGACAAGCGCCTTTTCCGATGGAATTGCGCGCTTTGTCGCCTTTGAAAAAATGGATGACTACCCACTGCATGTGGTCGCCGCTGTCACACTGGATAACGCCATGGCGCCCTATGCTTCAACGGCGACTACCTACAAATTAGGCGCCAGTGTGATCAGTCTGCTGCTGATGTCGGCAGCAATTCTGGGCATGATGTCGCAGCTGCGTAAAACCACGCGTCAACAATATCTCGAAGCAGTTCAGCAGACGTTTCGACTCGCCACAGATGGCGCGCGGGAAGCGTTTTACATTTTCGCCCCTGTCTATGATTCCATGCGCAGGATTGCCGCCTTTCAGATTGAAGACTGCAACGAACGGGCAGCGCGTATGTCGCGCACTACCCGCAAAGAGCTGATCGGTAAAACCATTGCCGAAGTCTATAACGTCGCCGATACGGTTTACCTGAATGATTTTCTGAAAACAGCCTTGAAATCGGGCTTTCTCGAATCCGCCATCAAGATAGGCAAAGCCAGCCAGCACAAAGACGGATGGTTTCAGGGGCGCGCCATCCGCTCAGGCGACCGCATCGCTGTGACCGTACGCGATATTTCTGTAATCAAAGAGCAAGAGGCAACACTGGCCCGCATGGCCACCACCGATGCCCTGACCTTATTGCCCAACCGTTACTGGCTCGACACCCATCTGCCCAAAGCACTGGAGCAGGCTGCCAACAAACATTCTAAGGTCGGCATTCTGTTTATTGACCTGGATGATTTTAAAAAACTCAATGATTCCCACGGCCATAAAGCAGGCGATGAAATGTTGGTGGGCGTGGCTACCTTGTTGCGCCAGATCGTGCGCAGTACCGACGAAGTGATTCGCCTCGGCGGTGATGAATTTACGGTACTGATTAACCCTCTCGCCCGCAGCGAAGATTTGTGGCCCATCGCCGCCGAGATCTGCGCAGCATTGGCCGCCTTCAGGCCCGAAAACATGGCCGGCTTCAGCGGACGCGCGTCGATTGGCAGCAGCATTTATCCCGATGATGCACAGGACGCCTCCTCATTGCTGCAGACTGCCGACATGGCAATGTACGCTGCCAAATCGGCCGGTAAGGCACAGGTGCGTCATTACGATGCGCCGCTGGCACAAAGTTTCAAAGACAGAGTTAAAACCGAACACAAGCTTGAACATGCGATCGCTGAAAATCAGATGGTCTTGTATTTTCAGCCGCGTGCCAGTTGCAGCAGTGGCCGGTTATGCAGCATGGAAGCGCTGATCCGCTGGCAAGATCCCGAACGCGGTCTGGTTGGCCCTTCCGAATTTATTGCCATTGCTGAAGAAAGCGCCTTGATCTTGGCCCTTGGCGACTGGGTTGCGCACCAGGCCTGCGCCCAGCTGGCGCAATGGCGTGATGCGGGCCTCGTCTGTAAACCGGTATCGATCAATGTCTCGGCGCGGCAGCTTAACAATAGCGAATTCCGCACTAAGCTGACCAAGTACATGCGTCAATATCGTATTGACCACAAGCTGCTGGCGCTGGAGCTGACCGAGTCGACCATGATTGGTGACGACCCCACAGTCAAAGAAGAACTCAATGCCTTGCGTGGCATGGGCATCGAATTGCAGATCGATGACTTCGGTACTGGTTATTCTTCGCTGTCGCAACTGCAAAAACTCGACATTGATGTACTGAAAATTGACCAGTCCTTCGTGCAGGCGCTCGATATCAATGAACAAGGTTACGCCTTGTGCGAAGCCATGGTTTCGATCGGCAAGACCCTGAAAATTGTCGTCGTTGCCGAAGGCGTGGAAAGCTTGCGCCAGCTTCAACTGCTGCAAAGTCTGGGCTGCGATGAGCTGCAAGGCTTTGTGATTTCACAGCCACTACCGGCAGAAAAAATGGCGCAGCTGCTGCATGATGATCCGCTCCTGATACCTGCCGCAAACAGGCTCAATGTGGTGCGTTAAGCTGCGCTATTTTGCTCAGCGCGCACCACGCTGGCGCAGTAAAAAATAGAACACATTTTGCGGGATCGTTTTTAATCTCACTGGTTACGAAGACCGCGAACATTGACAGGGCCTGCGCCCTTCCGTGTTTTTCGTTTCAGTCGAAAACCATCCACCAAAGAGTTCTTCTGCTAGTGACGGTTCTCCGTTCACTCTCGCGTGGTCTTTTCGCACTTCGAAACATTGAGGATCTGGCGCAAAGCCTGATCGATTGATTGATGTGTTCTTCGCGTAAAGGAAAATAGAATGTCTATCTCAACATGCCAGCCAAGATGCTGGTCACCCCAAATAGAAAGTACTGAAATCGACGGCACTGAAACTGTCACTGAAATACAAGCCAGCGGCAGCTGGCATGAAGGCATGTCAGCGCTGCAAAAAACTGGCGTGGCATTGTCAGCATTATCCTTTGCAGGAGGCTGCGCTATGCTGATTTACGCCGGTGATAGTGCAAATGGCAACCTCGACCCAGCACAGAACTACACCCAGGCCCATGCCAATCCACAGCAGGCGTTGAACACGGCACTGATGGTCGTCGGTGGTCTCTTGATTGGTTTGGGCGGTGTGGGGATGATTTTATCTTTGCGACAGTCTGCCAGCTGAGTGAAAACCACAAATCAGCCGATTGTTTTTTCGGTCTACTAAGCGTCGTCCCGATGAAAATCGGGACCCAGCGTCTTTCGTTGTGATCTTGAAAAAATCCAATCCGTGAACATGCTAATTACGGTGTTTTTGTCTGTCGATCGAAACAAGTTAATGCTGAGTCAATGAAATCAATGGCTTAGCCAAAAACCACGGAAAATGCGGAAAAGTCGGGGTTTCACGGGGTATGCAGAACAGCCGAGCTAGGCTGGAAATCTCCTGCACCAATTGGCATAGCCAATCCCACGTTCTTCACGACATCGGCTGTTCTCCAGTGTCTGCGGCTGTGATCTGGCTGATCGCTGCATGGTCGGCTAGAAAAATGCGCTGAACATGAAAAAAACCATCGACAGCTAGGTGCGTTTATACAGACTTAGTGGCGTTATTAACCTGCCATGGAGCATGCAATGAGCATAGTCAGCAATATGAAAGTCGTCGCAGCCAAGCGTCCTCAACAACAACCCATGATCGTCCAGCGTCGCAACAAGCTGATCGATCGGCTGCATGATCAGCTAGAGTTGGCACGAGCAGAATCCGAAGGACGGGAATATTTGAAAGCTCGTCGTAGACACGTGAAAAATCCAACGACTGGCGAATTTGTGGAAGCCGTAGTTAGCAGAAAGCCAAGGGC
>CANGAW010000059.1 GCA_947451925.1 Burkholderiales bacterium
GGGATGCGTATAACCACTATCACATGGGCACGACCGCGGAAAACGTCGCCAAAAAATTCGACATCTCGCGTCAGGAACAAGACGAGTTTGCAATGGCTTCGCAAAACAAGGCAGAAGCAGCGCAAAAGGCCGGCCGCTTCAAGGATGAAATCCTG
Source organism: Burkholderiales bacterium (assembly GCA_947451925.1). Lineage (GTDB taxonomy): Bacteria > Pseudomonadota > Gammaproteobacteria > Burkholderiales > Burkholderiaceae_D > Pernthalerella. The sequence goes on from CANGAW010000059.1 coordinate 156, forward strand.
CCGCTGGAGATCGCTGGCAAAAAAGGCAGCGTCGTCTTCGACACCGATGAATACATCAAGGCTGGCACCACCATGGAAAGCTTGTCGGCGCTGCGCCCGGCCTTCTCCAAAGATGGCACGGTCACCGCCGGCAACGCCTCGGGCATTAACGATGGCGCTGCTGCCGTGATGATGATGTCGGCACGGATGGCCAAAGAACTGGGACTGACCCCACTGGCCACCATCAAGGCCTATTCTTCTGCCGGTCTGGACCCCAGCATCATGGGTATGGGCCCGGTGTCGGCCAGTCAGCTGTGTCTGAAAAAAGCCGGCTGGACCCATCAGGATCTGGATCTGATGGAAATTAACGAAGCCTTCGCTGCCCAAGCCATTGCAGTGAACAAGGAAATGGGCTGGGACACCAGCAAGATCAATGTCAATGGCGGCGCCATCGCCATTGGTCATCCGATTGGTGCGTCAGGTTGCCGCATTCTGGTGTCCCTGATTCACGAAATGATCCGTCGCGATGCCAAGCGCGGACTTGCCAGCCTGTGCATCGGCGGTGGCATGGGCGTGGCCTTAGCAATCGAGCGTTAATTCAAGACAAAGGCGGCAGCAGAGGCTGACCGCTACCGATTTTATCCAAGGAGCAGACATGACAAGAGTTACTTTAGTTACCGGCGGCATGGGTGGGCTTGGAGAAGCCATCTGTATGAAAATGGCCGACATGGGTTATGAGGTTGCCACCACCCATTCACCTGGCAACACCAAGTCGGCCGCCTGGCTGGCTGAAATGAAAGACAAGGGCTATCACTTCCGCGCCTATCCTTGCGATGTGTCCGACTATGACTCCGCGCAGGAATGCATCTCTATCATTACCAAAGAGATGGGGCCGGTGGATGTGCTAGTGAACAACGCCGGCATCACCCGCGACATGACCTTCAAGAAAATGGACAAGACCAACTGGGACGCGGTCATCAAGACCAACCTGGATTCGGTGTTCAACATGACCAAGCCGGTCTGTGACGGCATGACGGAACGCGGCTGGGGCCGCATTATTAATATTTCGTCGATCAATGGCCAAAAAGGCGCGTTCGGCCAGACCAACTACTCCGCCGCCAAAGCGGGCATGCATGGTTTCTCCAAGGCGCTCGCTCTCGAAGTGGCGCGCAAAGGGGTGACGGTCAACACGATTTCACCGGGCTACATCGGTACCAAGATGGTGATGGCGATTGCGCAAGAGGTGCTGGACACCAAAATCATTCCGCAAATCCCGATGGGTCGTCTGGGCAAGCCGGAAGAAGTCGCCGGACTGGTCGCCTATCTGGCATCCGACGAAGCAGCCTTTCTGACCGGAGCCAATATCGCCATTAACGGTGGCCAGCACATGCAGTAAGTGCGCGCTGGCGATCGATGCATTGGCAATGCGGGAGTATTTATTGCTCAAGCGTGCTAAATCAGCGATAATCATGCCCGCGTCGCCGGGATGGCGGAATAGGTAGACGCACGGGACTCAAAATCCCGCGGTGGTGACACCGTGCCGGTTCGATTCCGGCTCCCGGCACCAAGTATTTATACGGCCTCCAGCAATGGGGGCCGTTTTATTTATAGCTACCAATACGGGAACGCTGGGCGAGAAACCGCTGCATACTTTGTTTATTTTCTGGCCGTTTATCTTCTGGCGCGCTTTTTCAGCATCTGCAACAAACTCCGCACTACATTCCGCTCAGAATAAGGCAGTGATTTGTAGGCATACATCACTTCGTGGTCTTCTTTTGATGACTGATCTGTCCCTCCGTTGCTCGTCCCATTGATCATTTCCCCCGATCCGAAGCGCAGCCATGAAGGCGAGACGGCTAATAATTCCGCCAATAACAATAGCCGCTCCTGGGTAGGAATCGACTCCCCAAATAACCACTTGCGTGCGCCATGGGTAGTCACTTTCTTTGATTTTGAATGCTGGTTAAAAAGCCGGGACAATACGGATGGACTGCTTTCTATATCAGCGTGCTTCATCGCTTCCTGTAAGCGCTGAGCAAATTCGCTTTGCGCATTGGCACCTGTTGTCGTCATTCAATGACCTATAAAAAATTTGGCTGTCCAATGCAACACTTACAATGAGGTTTCAACGCCGACATCACAATGACAGTGGATGTGATGACTTTGTATCGACCCAAAACAGCATCAAACCAAAAGCAAGCAACGCGCAGCTGCCGGAAAATAAAAATGCAGTACTTGGATTAATCGTCTCATACAGCCAGCCAAAAATAAATGACGCGGGAAAAAGCATCAGCCCGGTAGTTAAGTTAAACCAGCCAAACGCAGTGCCCAGCAATCTTTTGGGCGCCATATCTGCAACCAGGGCTTTTTCTATGCCTTCTGTCGCTGCCTTAAATAATCCATACAGCGCGAACAATCCTAAAACCGCATAAATTGAAATGCCTTGCACACTCATGCAGATATAAAAAAATACAAATGCCAGCCAAGCAATCAAAATAAAGCGTTTACGCCCAAAACGGTCGGACATGGCAGACAACGGTGTACCGAAAATTGTGGTGATCAATGAAATACCCGCCCACAACAAGGGGATTTTTTCCTGTGGAACCCCCAGCTCTCTGGCACGCAGCAATAAAAACATATCGGAGGAATTGGCCAGCGCGAAGATTCCCGCCACGATCAGATAACGTTTGAACTGGCCTGGCATGCCTTCCAGCGACCAGCTGAATTTCGTTGAGCCCGATGCGAATTCCTTCGGTGACTCGGAAATACACAGCGCCAAGGCGACGGTAATAAATGCGGGAATAATTGTCCAAAAAAAGATCGTTTTCAATGGCACGTGCAAATACAGTAATAGCGACGCCAATAAAGGACCAAGGACAGCACCGGCATTGTCCATAGAGCGGTGAAAGCCGAAGGTCAAACCGCGCTGGTTTGCACTGACGCTCTCAGCCAGCAACGCGTCCCGCGGCGAGCTTCTCAAACCTTTGCCCAAACGATCGGTAAAGCGAATCGCCAACACCCCTGTCCACGAATTGGCAAGCGCAATCAATGGTCTGCCGATACCGGCCAGAAGGTAGCCCAGGACAATCCAGGGTTTCGCCTTTTTTGTCCGGTCAACAATCACGCCCGATACCAGTTTAAAAATACTGGCTGTTGCTTCGGCTACACCTTCAATGATTCCCAGCGCTCTCGGCCCGGCCATCAGGACAGACGCCAGATAAAGAGGCAGCAGCGGATAGAGCATCTCACTGGCTGAATCGTTGAGAAAGCTGATTAATCCAATGAGCCAGACTGTTCGGGGAAGTGCCCAGATTGTTTTAAGCATCGTCAAAGTAATCTAGCTCCCACTGCGCCTGATTTGTCGGTTTAACTGAAACGGTAAATCGCCTGTCCGAATCGGGAAATATATTTTTTGCTAATATCAGAAGTACAATTCCAGCATGGTTGTAGTTAAGGAGCAGTCATGGCAAAACCCAATCGGGTATTAGTTACGGCACAGGAGCTTGAAGCCCTTTTGGGTGGCAGTGATCTGCCCTCGAAAAAGGTAGACTCGTTTTTCCCGCATCGCATGCTATTTCTGGTCGTGCTTGCTTCAGCTTATATCGCTTGCCTGATTTTCATACCTGAAAAGCTGGCACAAAACTTTACGTCAAATCCAATACTGATTCACAAACTGACCTCTTACTTTTATGTGAGAGGGTTCATGCTCCTGTTTGTCATGCTCGTTGGCGTGTATTCGTATACCAAAGCCTGGTATACCGCGCTCATTTTTTATTCCCTCGCACTGATAAGCAGCAGTAATTTCTTCCTTGATATCTTCGATATCTACATTGATAAATTTTCTAATCCCACAATCGGCTTCACGCTTGTTTTTTTATTGCGTCTGGCCGGCTGGGCTTTCATTATCACCAACGTTTTAAAGTGCAAAGAACTACCTGCTATCCAAGACAGATGGCGATTCGGTAAATAAATACCCGCGTTTTCTGGCACCTGCAAACATAATCAGCATGGATTGCTGTCGTCGACAGAACTGACGTCCTGCGCCAGCTTTTGCAATACATGACCAGCTGCCACCAAACCGAAACTGGCCGTCACCACCATCGCCGAACCAAAGCCGGCGCAGTTCAGTCCTGTGATGCCAGCCTCATTGTCTGCATCGGTTTCACAAAGCTCCGGAAAACGCAGCGGCTCGGTGGAATACACGGCATCAATACCAAATTTGTTTTTGCTCCCGCGCGAAAATCCGTGCAGTGCGCGCAGTCGCTTGCGCACTTTGGCCAACAAGGGTTCTTGTTCGGTACGCGACAAATCGCATACGGCAATCCGGGTCGGATCAATCTGACCACCGGCACTGCCTATGGTCAGCAAACGAATCTGCTGCTCACGGCAATGCGCAATCAATGCAGTCTTGGCCCGCACATTGTCGATGGCATCAATCACATAGTCGAAGCGCCCCGGCACCAGCATCTGCGCTACGTTTTCCGCATCGATAAACTCTTCGATTTGCGTCACCTGACAACTCGGATTGATCAGGGCGATACGCTCGGCCAAGGCAAAAACTTTGGCCTGGCCCAGGGTGTCAGTCAGGGCATGAATCTGGCGGTTCACATTGGACTCGGCCAGATTGTCGAGATCAATCAAGGTCAGCTGGCCAATCGCGCTGCGGGCCAGCGCCTCAACGGCCCATGAACCGACGCCGCCGACGCCGATCACACAAACATGGGCGCGACGAAAATGTGCGAGCGCGGATTGGCCATACAGACGACCGATGCCGCCGAAGCGGCGTTCAAGATCGACATCAGTAACGTCAACCGGAGAGAGAGGGAGAGCTTGGGACATAGCCGCATTTTAACGGACGGCAATCGATTGATTGCTCTACACTAGGTTTATTAGTCAAAATTAAGATTTCGTTCACCTGTGCCCCGCCTCTCCCCTTTGTTGCGACTCATTATCGTAGCCGTCACTGCCCATGCAGCGCTCGGTGCGGCGCGCGTCACGACCTCGCTCTACGCCATTTCTTTGCATGCGTCCGAATTCACGGTCGGCACCATCGTTGCCCTGTTTGCCTTGTTCCCCATGCTGCTGGCCGTCCCTATGGGCCGCATGATCGACCGCATTGGCGTGCGCACACCCATAATGTGCGGATGCCTGCTGGCTTCTGCCGGCGTGCTGCTGGCTGCCATCGTGCAGGGTCTGGCGATACTGTATGTGTCGGCAATGTTGATTGGCACAGGCTTCATGGCCATTTTTATCAGCGCCCAGCATGCAGTCGGCGCACTAGCCCCGACCGACCAGCGGGCAGCCAGTTTTGGCAAGTTGTCACTGGGCTTTTCGATATCGGCTTTTACCGGCCCCCTGATTGCCGGCTTTGCGATTGACCATGCGCACTATGCAACGGCCTACTGGATCTGCGCCGGGTTTACGCTGCTGGCTTTTGGCCTGGCAGCTGGCGGCGCACTCAAGGCTGTGCCCATGCATCAGGGAACGCGTGCTGCACATTCAGGCGGCGTGTTTGCGTTATTGGCTGACAAAGAATTGCGGCGGGTATATGTCGTTGGCATCTTGCTGGCAGCCGCCTGGGATTTATTTACCTTTGTGACGCCGATTCGCGGCTCGCAACTCGGTTTTTCTGCCTCGACCATCGGCATGATTCTGGCCTCATTTTCAGCCGCCACCTTCACCGTGCGTCTGGCCATGCCACAGATCACCCGCCGCTATCACGAATGGCAGGTACTGACCGCTGCGCTAACGGTGGCCAGTTTTTGCTACGTACTGTTTCCCTTCATGCAGCAGCCTGCAGCCATGGCTGCCACTGCTGCCGGACTCGGACTGGCTTTGGGGACAGGCCAGCCCAATGTGCTGGCGCTGCTGCATCAATACGCACCTGCCGGTCGCGGCGCCGAAGCCATTGGTATTCGTGCCACAATTGGCAACGCCAGCGCGATCATGTTGCCCTTGGCCTTTGGCGCCGCTGGCGCAGCACTCGGACCCTTTGCCGTATTCTGGGGACTGGGTGCAATCGTTGCCTGCGGCGTGCCGCTCGCCGCAAAAAAAATTCGTATTCCAAGCTGAACATCATTACTCACCGTAAGAGGAAGCATGACTATTTCCCTAGCTGATTTGCGTCGCGATTACACGCAGGCCACTCTCTCTGAATCCGATGCCGGTGCTGAGCCGATGTCGCTCTTTGCGCACTGGTTTAAAGAAGCACTGGAAGCCAAGGTACCCGAACCTAATGCCATGAGTCTGGCCACGGTCGGCGCCAATGGCCGGCCTTCTTCGCGGATTGTGCTGCTGAAGGATTTTGATGCGCGTGGCTTTACCTGGTACACCAATTACGCCAGCCGCAAAGCTCAGGATTTGCTCGACAATCCCTATGCCGCACTCACCTTCCATTGGGTTGAACTGGAACGACAAGTGCGCATCGAAGGCCGCGTCGAACGCGTAGCCGAAGCCGAAAGTGATGCCTATTTTCAGGTGCGCCCGCTGAAAAGTCAGATCGGTGCCATCGCTTCTGCGCAAAGCCAGCCCATTGCCAACCGTGCGCAGTTGGAAAAACAGTATGAAGAAGCCGCTCTGAAATTTGGGGACGCGCCCGTTCGACCAACGCAATGGGGCGGCTACCGCCTCACGCCCGATATCGTCGAATATTGGCAAGGACGCTCTTCCCGTTTGCATGACCGCCTGCTTTATACCAAGGAGGCCGACGGACAATGGCTTAAGCAAAGATTGCAGCCTTAACCTGAAGAACTTTAGCGTTTGATCAATATGCAGTTCTGCGGTGCAAGAGATAGTGCTAGCAGGGGGGCACTATGTTCTTGCAAAAAAGATTGGGGATGCGGGTCAAAGCCATACAGGCACGCAGCAATTTACCGTTACGGCTGCAACTCTGGAATGGCCAGCAATATGATTTTGGCCTGCAGGCACCGCAAGTAACAGTCAAAATTGCGCATGCCTCGGCCTTGCGTTCGCTACTCAATCCTTCGCTGCTTAATCTCGGGCAGGCTTATGTCGAGGGCAAGTTCGATATCGAAGGCCCGCTCGAGGCCATCATTGATATCGCCAACAAGCTCTCAGCCAATGCGCTCATTCCCGGCAAAAAACTAAGGCTGCTGCTGAATGCTTTTTCGCATACCCGCGACAAGGATGCGGCTGCCATTCACTATCACTATGATGTATCGAACGCGTTTTATCAGACCTTCCTTGATCCGCTGATGGTGTATTCCTGCGCTTATTTCGAGCAGGGTGATGAGAATCTGCAAACCGCCCAATTAAAAAAAATCGACCACATTCTGACCAAGATCGCCGTCAAACCAGACGAACTGCTGCTTGACATTGGTTGCGGCTGGGGTGCGCTGGTGATGCGGGCAGCACAGAAGTTTGGCACACGCTGCGTCGGCATTACCCTCTCTGAAAACCAGTATGCGTTGGCGCGCGAGCGGGTAGCGCAAGCCGGCCTGTCCGACCGTATCGACATCAGGCTGCAGGATTACCGCGATGTCAGCGGGCAGTTCGACCGCATCACCAGCGTGGGCATGTTCGAGCATGTCGGACTGAAAAATCTGCCTGCCTATTTCAAGAAAATTTCAGCTTTACTGAAGGACGACGGTCTGGCGATGAACCACGGCATCACCACGACCTATACCGACCATCGCAATGCGCCGCTCGGTGGTGGTGAATTCATTGAAAAATATGTCTTCCCCCAGGGAGAGCTGCCGCATATCGGGCATGTTCTCACTACCATGCAGGATGGCGGGCTCGAAGTACTGGATGTAGAAAATTTGCGGCGTCACTATGCGCAAACCTGCACGATGTGGGCTGAAAATTTCGAGCGCAATGCCGAACAAATACGCACACTGGTCGATGACAAACGCTACCGTATCTGGCGCATCTACCTGGCCGGCTGCGCGCACGCCTTTACCAACGACTGGATCTCGCTCAATCAGATCGTTTGCGGCAAAGCAGGGCGAGCGGCAGAGCAGCTTGGCCGTTCCCGCGCCTACATGTACCAAAAAACTTCATGAAGAGCTAGCGGCGCAATTTTTCGCTAAACAGCTGTCGAAACTTGGCAACTTTGGGCGCCACCACAAAGGCGCAATAAGATTGCTGCGGGTGATTGAGATAATAATCCTGATGGTAATCCTCGGCCTTGTAAAAAGCCGGTGCCTCCTTCAACTCAGTCACAAGAGGCGCATCCCAGACATTGGCCATCTCGGCCATCACACGCTGGGCACAGTGCATTTGTTCTTCACTGTGCGTGTAGATCACTGAACGATATTGGCTACCCACGTCATGGCCCTGGCGATTGGGCGTCGTTGGATCATGAATGGTAAAAAATATTTCCAGAATCTCGCGGTAACTGACCTGTGCCGGATCAAAATGAATGCGCACCACTTCGGCATGACCGGTGTTGCCTTCACAGATTTGCTCATAGCTTGGCGCAATGGTGTTGCCGCCGCTGTAGCCGGATTCAATTTTTTGTACGCCAACCAGTTCTTGATAAACCGCTTCCAGACACCAGAAGCAACCGCCACCGATTGTGGCAATTTCTGTACCCATTGCAAACTCCATTAAAAATCACTGACGGCTCACTGTAGCCTAATCGTGTTGGCGCTGCTCATGAAGCCTTGCGCAGCACCTTGTCAGTAGCAGCAAAACACAGATGCTGCGCCGCGCTCAGCGCGGGCAAAACAAGCGTTGACAGGATGTCGATGGTAAATATTTTCTCCGGCACCCAAAGCGCACCCTGCTTTGCCTCTGCGCCTTGCGCCTCTTGGCCGCGTGATGCACCGGACAGCAACTGCAACAGGCTGACTGGCTGCAGCGACAACACAGCGCCTTGCACCACCGGCAGCAACAAAGAAAACATGGCGGGATCTTCTGCTACCAGTTGCGGATCAAAATGTGACCAGTCTGCCAGCAACTCGGAGAGCGCATGAGCAGCCGTATCGGCAAAATCAAGCGCGTCGTCAACCATGACACATGTCACATCCACCTGCGTCATGGCTTGCTGAATTTGCGTAACCGACAAGCCTTCCAGCGGTAGCAGTTGCGCGCCAATGCGGATCAGCGCGAAATACAGCACGAGAGCGTCAGGATGCCCGTTGCCAACATAGGCCACACACTGCCCTGCCTGCACGCCCCATTCTCCCTGCAGGCGGGCCGAGGCGCGTTCAATCCGCGACCAAAAGCGGCGATAAGTGATCACGCGCTGCGGCAGAACATGGGTCAGAGCCTCTCCATGCAAGTTCGCATGGGAGAGCAAAATGGCGAGAAGTTTGGCTTTGTTAATCATAATCAGCATCAATTCTACGGAAAAATGGTGGAAGTTCCGCAGAGAAAAATCTTTTTGGGCATAATTGCAGAAATAATTTAAGCGCCCCTTATGCCGAAAAGCCCCACCAGCAGCACCCAACCCACCGCCGCAGAGTTCGATGAACGCCAATTTCGGAATGCGCTGTCCCAGTTTGCAACCGGTGTCACCATCATCACCACCAGAGATGAGGCAGGCGGCTTCTTCGGCATGACGGCCAGTTCATTTAATTCCGTCTCACTATCGCCACCGCTGGTGCTGTGGAGCCTGGCGAACAACGCACGCAGCATGCCGCTGTTTTCAGCCAACTCGCATTACGTCATTAACGTGCTGGCAGCGGATCAGGCAGCGCTGGGCGAGCGCTTTGCCAGTCGCATCGAAGACCGCTTCGAAGGCGTGGAATTTGATCTGTCTGCCACCGGTCTACCCGTATTACGCGGCAGTGTTGCCTGGTTTGAATGCCATAATCGCAGCCGCTATCCGGAAGGCGACCATGTAATTTTCGTCGGTGAAGTGGAGCGTTGCGCCGTCGACCATAAACCGCCGCTGGTATTCCATGCTGGCCGTTTTGTACAAACTATTCCTGTCAGCTAAAACAGCAGGAACATTTATCCGGTGACTGACACCCAACGGGGCCATGTCAGTCACCAAGCCCACCATCCAACACCCTTCTTACTGTCGGCCATGCTGCCGTCGGATTCTGCACGCCCAAAGCAAGCAGTCGATTCATTTCATTTTGAGGATAAATCATGCACGTTCACAGCACGCCCCAAAGCAGCAATTCGGCAGCAAAAGATTGGTCACTGGTTACGCGCCGCAAAATCCCGCCACCGGTTGATGTGATGATGTTCATGTTGCCGGGCATTGAACAGGATGAGGCGCAGTCGTTCCGGCTGTGGGCAAAAGAAGCTGGTTTGGTGCATTACATACGCGGCGATGGCAAGCGCGCATTGCAAGAACAGGATTTCAGCAAACCCGTACCCGGTGGCTTACGCAAAAACGCGCATATTTTTTTCAATGGTCACGGTTCAAAACCGGATGCGGTGCTAGATCAGGAAAACGAAGCACCACATGAGATTTTAATTAATCAGGAAACCAATGCCTCAGTGAGTTCGAAAAGACTGATGGAGTTCGGGCGCAGAATTCCACAAGCGACCACAGACACCGACGCGCCGGACGACTGCATAACGCTGCATATGGACACCTGCCACAGCGCTGAACTGAAGAAAGAAGTGACGCCGGAAACGGTATTGTGGGCGCGTGGCATGTACCTGCTGTATGGGAGCAAAAAAAGTACCGACAGCAAAGATACGCTTCCCTTTATGAAAACATCGCTGCAATACCTTGGACAGTGCAAAAAAAATCCTGGCAGCTACCGGCCGCTGGGCTTGTTCGAGGCACTCGCCCGGCGGCGCAGTGATTGCATTGCGATGGGCGGCGGCAATCTTCCCAAGCTGATCGCGGCCCACAGACCGCGGATCTTGCGCGACATTAGCTCGCCGCTCTTCAGTGCAGAACCAGCGACTAATCCCGACAATCCTGTGCAGGATAAGCGTCTGGTCATCCCGGAAAAAATCTTGCAACAACTCAGGCAGATTGAATCGGAACGACTGGCAAAACCCAACGAATCGACTTTGCCTGCAGACGAGCAAATCGTCAGACTACTGATCAACTGCACACTCAATTCTGATCTGGCCACATTCACTGAGATTCTGACGCAACGCCCCGATCTGGTCGATACGCTTGATAGCAGAGGCAATTCTTTACTGACATGGTCCATCTGTTCAGACAACACCGGATTCCTGGCCTGTCTGCTGCCACGAACGACTCTGCTTGATCTTGCGGGACAAGATGGCTGCACACCGCTGCATTACGCCGCCGAGAGCGATGATGTGGCCAGCATTGCGCTGCTATTGGCTGGCAACCAGCAAGGCCTGCGCGCCAGTCTCAATCTGCAAGATGACAGCGGCAACACGCCCTTGCTCTCGGCGCTGGAGAACGACAGCATGAACGCTGCCCAGAGTTTGATCGAAGCCGGTGCAGATATCCATATTGCCAATCACGCCGGCCAGACGGTACTGATGATGGCGGCAGAACGCGGCGCGGTAACGCTGATCAGGAAATTTATGCCCCAGCGTCCTGATATTGAAGCCAAAGATCAGTTTGGCGAAACTGCCATCGACAAGGCGATGGCCAAGGGCCACGTTGAACTGGCTGAAACCCTGTTCAAGCTCGCAGAGAACTGGAAGGCGGCAGCAATGCTGCGAGCACGCCGCTTGAATCAAACGCAGCCCGCCGCAGGCGATCATTGATGCCCTGCCAGCGAAGGTCTTCTGATGGCTGTTCAATCAGGATGATGTCGCTGTGCAGACTGTCCAACTCGCGCAAACTGGCATACAAGTCATGCGCATAAGCGTCGGGGTCTTGCGGCAAGCGCCGTAGTCCCAGCGCGGCCGCAGCAGCTTCTTTAGCCACTTCGGAAACACGCAGCATCAACGCAAAGCGCCGCCCGCTTTGTGCCAGCGCCTGCGTGATCTCTGCAAGCTTTGCTGCAGGAACCAGTGCAACAGGTGTCTGCGGCGCATAGTGGGCCTCCAGTGTGCCGGAAGCACGGGGGGCAGCCACATCGGGCAAAGCCACGGCGCGGTCAATGACGGCTTCAATCTGTGCCGCCGTAATGTGCCCCGGCCTCAGCAACACCGGGCCGACACTGTCCACACGGGACAAATCCAGAATCGTGGATTCAATGCCGACTTCGCTCTGACCACCATCGAGTACGCAGGCCAGCGGACTGTGTTCATCCTCACCGAATTCGTCCACTACATGCTGCGCCAGCGTGGGGCTGACATGACCAAAACGATTGGCAGAAGGTCCGGCAATGCCGCCCTGTCCGTTTTTGAAAGCCGCCAGCAAGGCCAGTGTCACCGGATGCGAAGGACAACGCAGGCCGATTGAATCCTGCCCGCCGGAGACGGCGTCTGGAATAGGCGCTGCGCGTTTTAAAATCAAAGTCAGCGGACCGGGCCAGAACGCAGCGATCAGCTTGTCGGCTTCTACAGGAATCGATTGCGCCCAGTGTGACAAATCGGCGCCAACAGCCAGATGCACAATAACGGGGTGATTGGATGGCCTGCCTTTAGCCGCAAAAATGGCTGCCACCGCTGCGACATTTTCTGCATCCGCGCCCAATCCATAAACCGTCTCGGTCGGAAAAGCCACCAGCTTGCCCTGCTCCAGCATGCGGGCTGCATACTGAATGGACAAGGGATCAGACCCGGCACGTATCATGGATTCAGAGCGCAATGCCAAGCACCTTGCAGGCGGCTTCGAAATTCTTCTGCGCCTCTTCGATAGTGGCAGCAACAAAAGTTACATGACCCATTTTGCGACCACGACGCGGTGTATCTTTGCCATACAAATGCAGATTTGCGCCGGGCAGGGCCAGCACCTGATCCCATGCCGGTTCACGCAGCGTGTCGCCGTCGTACCAGAGGTCGCCAAGGATGTTCAACATGACTGCCGGCGAATGCTGACGCGCATCTCCCAAAGGCAATCTGGCCATCGCCCGCACTTGCTGGGCAAACTGACTGGTGACGCAGGCATCAATGGTGTAGTGGCCGCTATTGTGCGGACGCGGCGCCATTTCATTGACCACCAGCGCGCCGTCATGCAGCACAAAAAACTCGATGCACAGCACGCCGACATAATCGAGCCGCGCAATGATTTCCAGCGCCGCCGCTTGCGCACTTGCCGCACAAGCTGAGGTGACGTTAGGACCGGGCACCGTGGTGCTAAACAAAATACCGTCGCGATGCACGTTCTCGGCAATCGGATAAACCACCGCCTGCCCGTTGGCACCGCGCGCGGCCAGCACCGAGACTTCATGCGCCAGCGGCAGCATTTTTTCCAGTACACAGGGCACGCCCTGCATGGTCGCAAAAGCAGCACGCACGTCGTCGTGACTATGGACCCGGATCTGACCTTTGCCGTCGTAACCCATGCGCACGGTTTTGACGATGCCGGGCAACAGGGACGCGGGCACCGTATCGATATCGGCGGCCGACAATATGGCCTGATGTGGTGCTGGCATCACGCCCGACTGCGCCGCACAATCTGTAAAAAAGCGCTTCTCAGCCAGCCTATCCTGCGCAATCGATACACAATGCGCAGCAGGAGCAACAAAGGCTTGTACGGCAAGAGCGGCCAGACTTTGGGCAGGCACATTTTCAAATTCGGTCGTCACAGCCACGCATTGCTCGCCTAACTCAGCTAATGCAGCAGCATCCGTGTAAGGGGCAACCAGCAAATGGTCAGCAGCATGACCAGCCGGACAGTCAGCCGATGGCTCCAGCACAGCCACCTTAAAACCCATCGCCTGCGCAGCATGGACGAACATGCGGCCAAGCTGGCCGCCACCCATCATGCCCAGCCAGGTGGCCGGGCTCGCCTTGGGTAAAAAAGAGACCAGTGAAGAACGATCCTGACTCATGCCGGCAATTTCATCGCAAGCGCGGCTTCGGTTTGCTGCTGCCGGAAATGCAGTAATTTTTCCGCCAGCGCTTCATCATCAGCCGCCAGCATGGCAATCGCTGCCAGCGCGGCATTGGCTGCACCCGCTTCGCCAATGGCAAAGGTCGCAACCGGTATGCCTTTAGGCATTTGCACAATCGACAGCAAAGAGTCTTCGCCGCGCAAATACTTCGAGGGCACCGGCACACCCAGCACCGGCACAATCGTTTGCGAGGCAATCATGCCCGGCAAATGTGCGGCACCGCCGGCACCGGCGATGATGGCGCGCAGGCCGCGGGTCCGTGCCGACTTGGCGTAATCAAACATCTGGTCCGGCATGCGATGCGCGGAAATCACCTGCGCTTCATGGGCCACGCCAAAGTCTTTGAGCATGGCGACCGCATGCTGCATCACTTCCCAGTCAGAGGAAGAGCCCATCACTACACCCACCAGCGGTTTCGTTGTCATCGTCGTTAATCTTTCAGCTGCAAACCGGTCAGGCGCTGTAATGCCTCGCGATATTTGTCGCCGGTTTTCTCAATCACTTCTGCCGGCAAAGCCGGGGCCGGCGCGGTTTTATTCCAGTCATGCAGGGTTTCCAGATAATCACGCACAAACTGCTTGTCGAACGACGGTGGCGATATGCCGGGCGCATAGGAATCCGCTGGCCAGAAGCGCGAAGAATCGGCCGTTAATACTTCATCCATCAGATGCATGACGCCCTGTTCATCCAGACCGAATTCAAATTTGGTGTCGGCAATGATGATGCCGCGTGTGGCCGCATAATCGGCAGCGCTCTGGTAGAGCTTGATGCTGATATCGCGCATTTTTGCTGCCAGTTCTTTGCCGATCCGCGTTTCCATCTCAGCAAAGCTGATGTTCTCATCATGCTCACCCAGATCTGCCTTGGCTGCTGGCGTAAAGATAGGCTCGGCCAGTTTGTCAGCCTGGCGCAAACCGGCTGGCAAGGCAATGCCGCACACAGCGCCGGTGGCCTGATAATCTTTCCAGCCCGAGCCGATCAGATAACCGCGCACCACCGCTTCAACCATAATCGGTTTCAAACGCTTGGCCACCACCGCACGGCCCCGCACCTGCTCGACTTCGTCCGCTGCGACGACGGATTCGGGCGCAATACCGGTCAGGTGATTGGGCACGATGGCACTGAGTTTGTCGAACCAGAAATCCGACATCTGGTTCAAGACTTTGCCTTTGGCCGGAATCGGCTCGTTCATCACCACGTCGAAAGCGGAGAGGCGGTCAGTGGTGACGATCAGAATTTTGTCGTCGCCAACGGCGTAGTTGTCACGCACCTTGCCGTGGCCTAGCAATGGCAAGGAAGTGATACTGGTCTGGTAGAGGCTGGTCATGAAGAATGTAATGATGGCGGGGTGATACGGAAAGACACAGAGTCTCCAAAAGGGAGAACCCGGTATCTTTTACTGAACGATCTGCGACAGTTCGCCTTTTTTATATTTCTCGGCAATTTTTTCCATGGAAATCGGCTTGATCTTGGCTGCCTGACCTTCGCAACCAAACGACAGGAAGCGTGCCTTGCACACTTTCATCGCTGCTTCACGGGCAGGCTTTAAATAATCACGCGGATCAAATTTGCCCGGATTTTCAAACAGGTAGCGGCGAATCGCGCCGGTCATTGCCAGACGAATGTCGGTGTCGATATTGATCTTGCGTACGCCATGACGGATACCTTCCTGAATTTCTTCAACAGGCACGCCGTAGGTTTCTTTCATGTCGCCGCCGAATTCACGAATCTCGGCCAGCAATTCCTGCGGCACACTCGACGAACCGTGCATCACCAGATGGGTGTTCGGGATGCGCGCATGAATTTCCTTGATGCGGTCAATTGCCAGAATGTCGCCGGTAGGCTTGCGTGAAAATTTATACGCGCCATGGCTGGTGCCAATCGCAATAGCCAAGGCGTCGCATTGGGTGCGGCGGACAAAATCGGCAGCCTGCGCCACATCGGTGAGCAACTGCTCGCGGGTCATCGCGCCTTCAGCGCCGTGACCGTCTTCTTTGTCACCCATCATGGTTTCGAGTGAACCGAGCACGCCCAGTTCGGCTTCGACTGTGACGCCAATGGCGTGCGAAAAATCCACCACGCGGCGCGACACTTCAATGTTGTATTCATAGCTGGCTACCGATTTGCCGTCTTCCATTAATGAGCCATCCATCATCACCGAGGTGAAGCCGGAGCGGATCGCTGCCATGCAGACTGCCGGCGACTGGCCATGATCCTGATGCATAACCACCGGAATATGCGGATAGCTTTCAACGGCTGCCGAAATCAGGTGGCGCAAAAACGCTTCGCCCGCATATTTGCGCGCACCGGCCGAGGCCTGCATGATGACGGGCGAACCGACTTCATCGGCTGCCGCCATGATGGCGCTGACTTGTTCCAGATTATTGACATTAAACGCAGGCAGACCATAGCCGTTTTCGGCAGCATGATCGAGCAGTTGACGCATTGATACGAGAGCCATTTTCTATCTCCAAACTGTAAATTAACGGTCGCCGATCTTTGTGATTTTCAGGGCGTTGGTGCCGCCCACCTGGCCCATGGGTTCACCCCAGGTCACAACGATCATGTCATCTTTTTGTACCAGACCTTTGGTCAGCAACAAGGCTTCGGCCGCCTTGATCTGCGCATCGCGATCGCTTGACGCCGGCAATTCCAGTGTGTGGACATTGCGGTAAAGCGAGGCCTTGCGCTGCGTGGCGCGGCTGGGTGTCATTGCATAAATCGGAATATCAATATTGTGCCGGCTCATCCACAGCGCAGTCGACCCGGATTCCGTTAAAGCCACAATGGCTTTGACGCGCAAATGATGCGCCGTAAACAAAGCACCGTAAGCAATCGACTGGTCAATACGGGTAAAGGTCACGTTGAGGAAATCGGCGTCCAGACTCTGATGCTCGGACTTCTCCGCTTCCAGACAAATCGCCGCCATGGTCTCAATGGTTTCAACCGGATACTTGCCAGAGGCTGTCTCGGCCGAGGTCATGACTGCGTCGGTGCCGTCCAGCACAGCGTTGGCCACATCAGAGACCTCCGCACGGGTCGGCACAGCGTTGACAATCATCGAC
>CANGAW010000060.1 GCA_947451925.1 Burkholderiales bacterium
AAGTTTGCTGCCATTTCCGGCTTGATCGTTACCAGCATCACATCGGCTTTGACTGCGGGTGCCGCAGCAGATGCACCTGCGGGTGCAACAGCAGACTTATTGGATTTGCCTGCATCATTATTATTGCAAGCGGCAAGAAGACAGGCGATGGTCAGACAAGACAGTTTTAACAGACGACGAGAAACAAAAATGGTCACGAGATTGCCTTGAAAAAATGAAAATGAAGGTAATGAAAATCAGTTTGCTGACACCGCATTCAGCCCTGCCAGAAATTCAAGTTCGATACTTGAAGCCTGTAATTGGTAGCGCGCCTGCAGCAGGTCTGCCCGCACCGAGCGCAGCACCCGTTGTGCGTCCAGTACATCGAGAATGCCGCGTTCGCCAAATCGATAGGCTGCCTGCGCAACGCGCAACGCCGCTTCTGCGCCGCGCATGGCACCTTCATCTAATGCATTGATGCGAACCCGCGCAATGTCCACGGCCTTCGAGGCCAGTGCCAGCTGCTGCTGCAGCTCGGCACGACGGCCTTCCAGTCGTGCACGCGCGCGTTCACGGTCGGCAATGGCCTCGGCTCTGGGGCCACTGCGCTGATCAAGCAAGGGAACCTGGATTGACAGGCTCAGCATGTTTTGCCGTACATCCGGCTCGCGTTGCTGAAAGTAGCCGAGTTCAAGTCCGGGCCAGCGGCTGGCGACGGCTTCTTTGAGTCGGGCTTCAGCCCGGTCTACCTCGGCTTGCAACACCCGTAATTCGGGATTGGACTCCAGCGCGCGCTGTACCAGTGCCTCGCGTGCAGGCAGCGCAATCGGATCCGACAGGTTGGCCTCGAGTGTCCAGCTGGCAGGCAACTGACCGGCGGCCAGACGGTTTAAGGTAATGGCCGCTTGTTCGACATGCAGTCGGGCGCTCTGTTCTTTTTCCTTGGCCGAGACAATTTCGGTATCGGCTTTGATCAGCTCGTATTTGCCGGTTTCGCCGGTATCAACCCTGACCTTGACCCGTGTTCGGATTTCTTCCAGCAGTTGCAGAGCCTCGCTTGCAGCCAGTACTTCTTCTTTGCGCAGCAAGTATTCATAGGCCCGCACCTTAATCTGCGACACCACTTCATTGCGCGAGACGGCAACCAACTGAAAACTGCCACGTTCTATGGAGCTGGCGCCTTCCAGCCGGGCACTGCGCAAGGCCGGGTTTTCCAGGAATTGCGAAATACCGAAACCGTTCACATTGCCCGGTGTTGCTGAAGCCGTTGATACCTGATTGCGTCCGGCATTCCATTCCAGACGCGGATTGGGCAGTGCCCCAGCTGTCGTTACCCCGGCGCTTGCCAGTTCAAGTGAACGTTTGCTGGCTTGCAATGCGGGATTATGTTGCAGGATTTTTGCAACCAGCGTGTCAA
Source organism: Burkholderiales bacterium (assembly GCA_947451925.1). GTDB lineage: Bacteria > Pseudomonadota > Gammaproteobacteria > Burkholderiales > Burkholderiaceae_D > Pernthalerella. The sequence continues at coordinate 1,397 of CANGAW010000060.1, forward strand.
TCGTAAAGAGCGGTTCTTGCGCAAGCGATGCGGTCGAAACCGTAAACAGGGAGAGCAGTAAAAGACGAGTCAGTGGCGGCATACGGGCGAATTGAGGTCTTTGGTAAAAGGAAAATTGTTGATTTGAAAACGCGTTAACGTCTGTTTGTCAGCTTTTTGTCAGAATTGAGACCGGATTATGTCAGAAATTAATTACTTGAGTTGCCGTTAAAATAGATTTACCTGATTTGCTGACTTTTATCTATGAAAAAAGGCCCGCCATTTTGCAATGGCAGACCTTCTTGCTAATTCATCGCAGCGCAGCTTGGTTTCTTTGCCTAAATCACTGGCATGACTCCGCTGCCGGGGTTTATCTCCGATTAACTGGCATTATTTTTTGGCCCAGTAAATGGCATTGGCCGCGAGAATTTCGGCAGCGGTCACAATTTTGACCGCAGGGACAGGATTGGCTTTGACCTTGTCATCCGTAGCGGGGGAATACACGGTTCGGATCAGCGGGTTGGGTGCACCAGAGCTTCTGCTGGCGGTTTTGTTTGTTGCCTGAAACAGGCGTTCCGTATTTGTCCCGGCTGGCACCGGCAAATCATCGGCTGGCGGGAACTTATTGATTTGTGCCAGTGCGCCAGTGGTTGTGACGGGCTCGCTGCTAAAGGCATTCATGCTGCTGAACTCAGTCAGGCTGGTATAGCCAAGGCCGACTAATTTTTTTGCTGCATTGACTGATTCGGCCAGTTTGGCCGATGTCACTCCTGTCGGTAGCGTTTTCATTTCCCGTATCGAGTCCGGCAATTTGCTGATGATGGACAGGGCTTTTAATGAAGAGATCGTCGGGTCTTTAAACAGACTCATGCTAACGCCAGCCATTGCCAGCATGCTGGCGGCTTTGGGTTCGAGCAGGGCGGTGGCTTCGGCAACGCTGGTGCCGCGCGGGAAACTCGTCAGTGAAGTAATGCCCAGACCAGACAGCGCGGCATACGATTCTTTCAGTGAGTTGAACGCGGTCTTTGAAACCGTGCCCGGCTTTTCCGGATCTTCAATGAGCTTAAACGCGGCGTAAGCGCTGGTGCCTGCCGGAAAAGCAGACAAGTCATAGATGCCAGATTTGGCCAGGGTTGAAGCCAGAATGCCATTGGACTTGTTTTGAAACAGGGTGTCGATCGCACCTGATACCGAAGTCCCGCGGGGGAATTTCGACAGGTCGTTATAGCCCAGATTTTTCAGGGTCTGGGTGCCGGCAAGGGCTTTTTTCAGCAAATCCGGCGACAATTGCAGGGTGCCGGGGGTAGCCGGATTATTGTCTTCGACCCGCACCGTCACCATTTTGTAGGCGTCAGCCCAGCTCACGCCTGCCGGAAAACCTTTGGGCGTGGTGTCTGATGCCGACGCGTCGGACACGCCGGCGCTCACCAAGGCGGCGGCCAGTTCCGTTTTTATCTGCAGCAGAGCGGCATTGCTGCCGCCGCTATCTGAGACGGATCGTGTTGAGACGCTGGTAAGCATAGGTGCGGTGTCTGGCTCGAAAAAAATAATGTATCTTCGTCAACAGCAACTTTCATACCAGTCAAAAATTGATCAATCGTCATAAAAGCCGACAACAGGCAGCGTAATCTTCATCGTCTTTGCCAGTAATGCCCTATGATCCATGCCTTCGCCGCTTGCGGCCTCAATCTGCTCTAAGCGATTCTATTCATGACTAAGCCAAATGACCTCAGCATCTCCTATCCGACACTGCACTGGGTGGAGGATGAGCAAGCCTGCAGCGCCCGCTGGCGCTCGGAAAATGGGGTTTTGCCACCTAAACGCGTGGTGATCGGCGACGATACTTTGACGGCCGATAGCGCCTATCGTCTGGCCTCCGAGGGTACCGGCATTTTGTGGCGGGGCGACTTTCAAAATGCCCGTCAGTTATTACAGGCGCTGGCAAGGCGCACTGACCGGCCGTCGAAAAAAGCCTTGAAAAAAGCCGGCAAGACTACGGTTTCCATGACCGAGGCATTTCATTTGCACCGGCAGGCACAGTCGCAGCGTTCGCGCACCCTGGGCATGTTGCTCATACCATTTAATGCCGACCACAGCGTGCCTTTGCGACGCGCACCGGATGTGAGTCAGGCTTGCCATGGTTCGTATGGCGACGTGCAGGAACCGTATGTCGCCTCTTTGCGCGAATTGCTGGGCCTGATCAGCGCCCATGAGTGGCGCAAAAAAGGCGTGGAAATCCCCGCATTACAAGGCGACGGGCCGCAGCGCATTCATCCGCATTACGGTGTGTTTGCGCCGGTGCGTGCCGATTATGTGCCGCTGGTGGCGCAGGCGCCGCTGCCGGCTGCACTGGCGTCGAATTCGCTGGCCTTCGATATCGGTACCGGCACCGGTGTATTGGCTGCGGTGCTGGCGCAGCGCGGCGTCAAGAAAGTGGTGGGCACCGATCAGGACCCGCGTGCGCTGGCGTGTGCCCGCGAAAATCTGGCGCGCTTAGGCCTGGCCAAAGCGGTCGAGGTGAGGGATGTCGACATGTTTCCGGAAGGCCGCGCGGCACTGGTGGTCTGTAATCCGCCCTGGGTTCCGGCGCGGCCAAGCTCGTCCATCGAGCATGCAGTATTTGACCCTGAGAGCCGCATGTTGCGCGCATTTCTATCCGGGCTGGCTGCGCATCTGGCAGCGGGCGGCGAAGGCTGGCTGGTGCTGTCTGATTTTGCCGAGCACCTGGGTTTGCGCAGCAGAGAGGCCTTGCTGGAAATGATCGCAGCAGGTGGCTTGAAAGTGGTGGGGCGCATTGATGCGCAGCCAAGTCATCCCAAAGCCTTTGATGTCAGCGACCCCCTGCATGCAGCGCGGGCAGCAGAACTGACCACGCTGTGGCGTTTGGTGGCGCAATAACATGACAGAGTCGATTCGTCTGGCCAAACGCGTCGCTGAACTCTTTGCTTGTTCACGCACAGAAGCCACCCACTATATTGAAAGCGGCAGCGTGACTGTCAACGGCGCCGTCGTTGAAGAGCCGGGATTTCGGGTCGGGCTGCAAGAGCAAATAGAACTGGTGCCGGACGCAACATTGGCACCGATTGAAGCGGTGACCTTCCTGTTTCATAAGCCATCCGGCATGTCGGTGGAAGAGGCGCTGGCCATGCTGGTGCCGGAGAATCGCTCTGTGCTGGATCATCCGGCCAAGCCTTTTTTGAAACGCCATGTTGTTGGCCTGACGGCGCTGGACCCTTTGCCGCTCATGGCCAGTGGCTTGCTGGTTTTTACCCAGGACTGGCGGGTCAGGCGCAAACTGGTCGATGACCTTGATACAGTAGAGCAGGAATTCGTCGTGGAGATTTCCGGCGAAATGATCGCCGACGGACTGCAGAACCTGAACCAGATCAGCAAGGTCGACGGCAAGGCTGTGCCGTCGCGCAAAGTCAGCTGGCAAAATGAAAGCCGGCTGCGTTTTGCGATGAAAGCGGCACGTGTTTATCTGATTGAACAGCTTTGTCTGGCTGTGGGCCTGAAGGTAGTGTCGATCAAGCGACTGCGCATTGGACGCATGCCGCTGGCCGCTCTGGCAGTGGGCCAGTGGCGCTATCTGGCAGGCTATGAAAGGTTTTAATTTAATACTTCAACCAAGAGGAAAATTATGAAATTTGCTGCACTCGTTATCAGTATTTTTGCCGCTGTGTTGGCTTCGCAAATCAGCGTTGCCGCTGACGTCAAAACGAAATCCGAAACCCTGCCCTCAGGCGTGGTGGTAGAACATCTCAAAGAAGGCAATGGCGACAGTCCAAGCGCTGCCGACACGGTGGTCGCACATTACCGCGGCACGCTCGCTGACGGCAAAGAATTCGACAGCAGCTACAAACGCGGTGAGCCGATCGCTTTTCCGCTGAGCCGCGTGGTCCCTTGCTGGACCCAGGGCCTGCAAAAAATGAAAGTCGGCGGTAAGGCCAGGCTGACTTGTCCGGCAGCGACTGCTTATGGTGACCGTGGTGTGCCAGGCGTAATACCTGGCGGCGCTACGCTGAACTTTGAGGTGGAGTTGGTCAGTATTAAGAAATAAAGAAGGAAAAATCTTGTCAGTGTTTGCGTCGGATATTGGCAAGATTTTCCAGCTCGGCTGACCAAGGAATGTTTATTGGATGGCTGATTTTTTGTTAATCTGTATTTCAATCTTTCTGATACTTTCAAGCACTTCTGTGAATGTTGGTACGTCACCGAAAATCATGGTTGTCATGGCTTGATAATCTCGCCTGAGTACTTCCGTCATTTGCGCCGTTGGTGCGATTGCAAATCTACCCATTTGGGCACTCAACAAATCCAAGTCAGCGCTATTGAAAAACAGTCGCGCGTGACGGACACAATCTTTTCCCAATGCTGCGTCGGCTAATGCTTTTTTCCCCGTAGGTGAATGGGCAAGCTGGAAAATATCATAGTAGTGCCGTGATGCTCGATGGCCTTGCTGACGTAATACGCCTCGCTTGTCATGCCAACGGCGAAGGCCGTGCAGAATGACGACCTTGTCCCAGAATGTTCGCTCAGCATCAATCGTAACAACTTCCTGTACGATCAAATTAGTTGCAGGAATATCGCCTGAAATATAAGGCCTGATGCTTGCAAGACAGTGCGGATCCAGTGCAGATTTGGCGCCGGCCTCAATTTTGATAGTGGGCTTGACGTAGTCGTTAACACCAACGCTGACAGATGGGTAATGCATTAGCAGCGTCTGCCTATCAGAATCGTCAGGGTCAACAATGACGGGCGTCTCACTGACTGGCAAACTCAACCCGCCAAACACTGCCGAAATTTGCCTGTTCAAGCGATCGCGGAGTGCACCCTGAACATAATTCTGGCAAGCCTGTTTGATTCCTTCAAGTTGTCGCCTCTGCTGTTTGCCAGAGAGTCTTTCGAAGTCATCAATATCAGACTCGTGGCCGATATCTTCGCGAAACACAGTGATATCGATGTCTTCAGAAAACCTTGAAATCAGGCCGAACGCTTTCGACAGGGACGTCCCGCCTTTAAAAAGCAAGCGGGGTTCGTTAGCTTGTCGGCCGTTGAACAACAAATCCAGAACCCACGTAACCCAAAAGTCTTTCTCAATATTTTGTAATGGCGTACCCAGACGTTTGGCGCTTGTCAAAAATAGGTCTCGACGATCATCCGGACTTGCTGCTATGACGTGAAAAAAATCTGCATTCATATCAGCGCCTCCAAAGCGACTTTGTCAGTTCAAGCCATTAATTCGCGAATCCATTTCTGCATCCAAAATGGAAGCGTGTGCAGGCCGGATAGTAAATCTTCTCGAATCAGGCTGGCTTTGGGATCGTTCAGCAGACGCAGGAGTTTTGCTTGAATCACTTCCTGATCAACGGCTTCTGCTGCTTTTAAAGCATCGCGTAACCAATAAAGCGCCTGCACCAGACGCATTGCTGGACGACCGGCCCAATAGAGCTTGCTGGGGGACGTCAATTTGAATTGCAGCGTCAGTTGGTCGAGCACAATCGGACGCAGACGTCCGTCTGTGTGAATGACGACTTGACCCGGTACAGCATTGGTCAGACCAAGATCGTTCGCAGACGTCATGCCATCAGGCATTAACCGTATTTGGTCGCGACGGCCGACTGCGTCAATGATGCTGTGGTAATCAGGAGAAGTTGCCTGGCCTGTGAGTGGATTGACTCGGACTTGGTCGTAGAGACCGCGATCAAGCCGGCGCAGGCAATGCTTAGTCACCATGCGCTGCAATGTTTTATCCACCACATCACGCCGGCCCAGGTCGAGGAAATCCTTAGGCGTCCAAACTTTGGAGGCCGGAGCCTGGCTGATGCGTTGCATCACCTGAGTTTTCAGATTGAGAGTTGGTTTGAGCATGATTGAATTTGTCCGATAAGTATATACACACTTCGGACAAATTCAACTGATGGATCAGTACTTGCAGTTGGATGGCTGGCGGCTTGTCAGTGTTGCACTGCAAAAGGGCCAAGGACTCAAATTAAAATTCGTAAACTTGCCCGTGAACAGGGAAACGCACATCTCGTCCTGGTAAGGCCTGTTTCAATTCCTCTTCGATCTCTTCTTCCATACCTGGTTTGCGGTGCACCACGATGCTGGCCACTTTTTCGGGCAAGCCCCTGAGTCTATGGGCCACGCTATCGACGTCAAAGTGCCGCGAAATCTTTGCCATGTCCACCATGCGTCTGGGGTAAGAGCATTCCAGAATGACGGCGGCAAGCTGTGCATCCTGTTCTAGCGCTGACCAGAATGGCGGGCAGTCTGCGGTGTCGCCGGAGAAGGCCAGTGAAACCTGATTTTTTTCTACCCTGTAACCGCAAGCAGGAATGCCGTGATTTGCCGCTAAGGGGGAAAAACGAAGATCGCCTAATTGTAGAGGCCCGGACTCCGGCAGCGCATTGAGTGTGATGAAAGGCTTGCTGGCGTTAGGGATTTTTGTGAAATCCGGCCAGACCAGATCATTGAAGACGTGTTTGACCAGAATATCAATGACTGCGGGCAAAGCCCAGACTTGCAGGGTTTCGCTTCTTATTGCTGTGACGGCATCTGTTAATAATGGCAGGCAGGCGATATGGTCGATGTGGGCATGCGTGAGCAGAACATGATCTATCCGGGATAACTGCTGCAAATCCAATTCGCCTACACCCGTTCCCGCGTCAATCAAAATATTGTCATCAATTGCATAACAAGTGGTGCGCCGCCCGGGGCCGCCAATGCCACCATTGCAGCCCAGCATACGCAATTTAATCATTTTAAATTCTCGATTATTTTCGACGATTGTATTTTTGTCATATTTACTCACAATTACTCACGATTATTCACGGATACACAGGGTAATAATCAGGGTTTTACCTATACAAACGCAAGGCTAAACCAGTTTTTCATTTTGCTGCGTAATAATCTCATCGAAGCAAGGTTCTAACACACAAAAATCAATTATTAGCGTGTATTATTGCCACCAAGAATTCTTACAACTTTTTACTAGCCGGAGAAAAATCCATGTTTATGCGTCTTTTTGCTTTCTTGGTGGCAATGTTCGCCTTCTCGGCAAGCGCCGTTTACGCAGCGCCGTTTAATGAAGGCTTCCGCAAATGCGTTGAATGTCACGAAGCAGAAGTTGGTGTGTGGAAGGAAACCAAACACGCCAAATCCTATAACGATGTACATAAGAAAGACGCCGTCGCGAAGATTTTGGCAGCCGTTGGTGGCAGCACCAACATGCGTCAAAACCCAACCTGCGTGACTTGCCACTACACCGAAACCAAAGCGTCGGAAGATGCCAAGCCAACAGTGGCTGCGGGCCCTTCCTGCGAAAGCTGCCATGGTCCTTCTTCTACCTGGCGCGAAATTCATAATAACTATGGCGACGGTGTCAAAGAAGCCAGCAAAGAAGCGCCAGCCAACAAAGCCAAGCGCATTGCTGAATCCACCAAGGCAGGCATGATCTGGCCTTCAATGACTTATGACATCGCAGCCAATTGCATGCAATGTCACGGTCTGGCCCAATCGAAAATTTCTGGCGATACGCTCGACAAAATGCTCGATGCCGGTCATCCGGGTGAGCCAGAATTTGAACTGGTGCGTAACTCGCAAGGCATTGTGCGTCACCGCTTCTATCCGCCAAACGTCAACGTCAATTCGGAAATGAATGCGGCTGAACTGTCGCGTCTGTTTATCGTTGGTCAGGCTGCTGCGCTGGTGTCGGCCACTTCGGCTTCTGCCAAAGCCACGCATCCTAAGTATGTCGCGCTGCAAAAGAAACGTGAGCAGGATGCCCGTACCGCACTGCAAGCAGTTGCCGATGTACCGGAAGTCAAAGCTGTTCTGGACAAGCCAAGTGCTGAAGCCGGCCGCAAGCTCGCTGAGGCTTTGAAGGGCAAGGATTTGTCGGCCAAGGTCAAGTCACAGCTGCCTGCAAAATCGGCTTACAAGTAATTAAAAAAGAGTAAATCAAGTCGTTCGCGTGTGCTTTGCACACTGCGGGCGACTTAATGTAACCTTGATGCAACGGTCCGGAGTGGTGGAATGAGTGAACAAGTAGCGCAGCATCTGGACCGGCCTCGCCGATGGGATGCACCGTTTGACCCGGCAATGTCGGAAGCCAGCGTCGATGAATTACTGGCTCGCCCGGAATTCTCGGCAATCGATGCCAGTCGTTTTCCTGCCGCTGCTCCCTTACGCGGTATTTTGTTAAATGATTGCCGTATCAGTGTCTATCAGCCCGGTGAGTTGATTGTGCGCGAAGGTGACTACGGCAACTCCGCTTTCCTGATTTTGTCTGGCGATGTGCGTGTGGTGATATCGCCCGGCCTGCCGCAACAAGCACTGGGTCGTGCGCCAGCTAAAAAACGCAAGGCCTTCAGTGTGCTGCGCGACATGCTGACCTACAACCGTGTCGTTGAATCGCGCGATACCAGCCTTTATGGCTCGTTGAAAAATGGCGGAAAAACCGCTGCCGATACGCATGCATCATTATTGAACGCACCCGACAAGGCAGCGTTGTTTGGCGCCGGTGTTGATCCGCTGGCTAACCCTGAGCGCCTGGCTCCGCTGGTTGATTTGTATAAAACCGCCTTGCTCCCTTCCGGTACTTTATTTGGTGAAATCGCCGCTTTAGGTCGTGTGCAGCGCTCGGCCACCGTCTACGCCGAAACGCAGTGCCGTGTGCTTGAGTTGCGCTGGCAGGCTTTGCGCGACATAAAAAATCGCGATGACAAATGGCGTGAAAAAATTGAAACGGTTTATCGCGCCAACCTGTTGAAAACCCATCTGCCCGAGCATCCTTTGCTCGCCGGGCTAGATGCAGAAACGCTGAAAAAAATCGCCGACCAGACTTTGTTTGAAACCTTCGGCAGCTTTGAATGGAATGTGGATTTCAAGGCCGGCAAAAAACAAAAGCGGCGCAGTTCCGATATTGAACCCCTGGTAGCCCGCGAAGGCGAATATCCCGATGGCTTGCTGATGGTCATTGGCGGCTTCGGCCGTGTCACCGTCTCGCTCGGCAATGGCCAGCGTACGCTGACTTATTTGCGCCAGGGAGATCATTTCGGTCTGGATGAATTGTTCGACACCTGGAAGCTGGGTGAAGACAAAGTGTACGAAAGCAGCCTGCATGCGCTGGGTTATTTGCAACTGCTGCGCATTCCTTATTCGGTGCTGGTCGAGCTGGTATTCCCGCGACTGGTTGCGCCGGCAAATCGTTTGATTGATGCCGCTTCCCGCCCGATCGAAGAAGACGCCTTCATGGAATGGGCGGTAGATCAGCGTTTCATCAACGGCACCAAGACCATGTTGATCGACATGGAAAAATGTGTGCGCTGTGATGATTGCGTCACCGCTTGCGCCGAAACTCACGACGGCAACCCGCGTTTTATTCGCAGTGGCGCATCGATTGCCAACTGGATGGTGGCCACTGCCTGTATGCATTGCGTTGATCCGGTCTGTCTGATCGGTTGCCCGACCGGCGCGATTCATCGCACCATGAGCGGCGGCACCGTCATCATTAATGATCAGACATGCATCGGTTGCGGCACCTGCGCTAATGCCTGCCCTTATGACAATATTCATCTGGTGCCGATTCGCGAAAAAAATGGTCAGGCCGTGATTGATCCTGGCTCAAAGCAGCCGATCATGAAAGCAACCAAGTGCGATTTGTGCTCGTCCCTGCCTTCCGGCCCATCGTGTGAGCGTGCCTGTTCTCACGGCGCTTTACAGCGGATTGACTTGCAGTCGCTGATCAAACGTGCACAGATCGGAGCCTGATCAATGAATGGCTCAACTTCCATGAAACATGAAAACGGTAGGGTACCGAAAGCCGTCACCGCGATTGCCAAGGCATCGCGGCGCAAATTCATCTTGTTTGCAGTCCTGACCTTTGCCGCCTGGTTGCTTTTAACGCTGTTTGCCGAAGTGGCAAAAAGGGCAGGCTGGTCGGTCGCGCATATCACCGGTTACGGTCTGTTTACTGTCATTCTTGCGCTGATTTTTTTCAAGGCACGCAAGCGCTTGCTGGTCCTGCCGCTGGGTACTATTCGCGACTGGCTGGTATTGCATCTGGTGTTGGGTGCTGCCAGCATCCCGCTGTATTTTCAGCACACCGGCACACTGTGGCCGCTGGGCCGCTATGAACAATGTATTGCACTGGCTTTTTATGTCGTGTCATTGTCGGCCGTGCTTGGCGTGATCCTGCAGCGCGTGTATCCACGTCGCCTGGCCGACCTGGGCAGTGAAGTGATTTTCGAACGCATCCCGACTGAAATTGCCAATCTGCGCGAAGAAGCCGAAGCGTTGGTGCTAAATGCCACCAAAGAATGTCGCTCAGACACGCTGGCGCGTTATTACGCTGAAACCATGCAATGGTTTTTTCTGCGTCCGCGTTTTGTTTTCAGTCTGCTGTTTAGCACCGCGCGCAGCTCTGGCTGGATACAACTGCATGTGGCCACAGTGCGCCGCTATCTTAATGACAGTGAAGCTGTCTACCTGAAACAACTGCAAGACATTGCCCACCGCAAGAGTTTGCTCGATGCGCACTATGCAATGCAAGGTGCGCTGAAGCTCTGGCTGTTCGTGCATGTCCCCGCTGCTGTGCTGCTGGTGTTGCTGGCAAGCTGGCATTTAATCGTTATTAACATTTACGCACGATGAGCGACCAAGACCGCCCAGGCTATACCCCGCCCACTTACGTGCGGCCAAACCAGACTTATTGCTGCGGCCGCAGCGGCAAAGGCGGCAAAGCCTGCTGGCAAGGACCATCCGGCAGTCAATGCGGTGGCGCCAGTCAATGTCGCCCCGCTCGCGTAGGCGACCGCTGGGAATGCCGTCGTCCCAAACTCGCCGGTGGCGAATGCAGCGAAGGCCCGCTGCCCGACGGCAGCTGCTGCCAGACGCTGCCACCATGCACACCCAAGCGCAGCATGCGCAGCAAGCGTGGTCTGGTGTTCATTATTGCTGTGCTGATTGTGTTGTTGACGCTGTTCGTCGGCGTTGATCCGAAACTCAAATCGGCGGTCAATCCGGCCGCGATTGATGCCGGCAATTTGTCCAGCGTCCATGCCGGATTCACGGCTGAAGATGGTTGTGCGTCTTGCCACGTCAATGCACCGCATCAGGCTGGCGGCTGGTTGTTGTCAGCGTTTGGTGCCAGTGACACCAGTGGCAAATGCGTTGAATGTCACCGCTTTGAGGGGCCAGCGATGCGCGCCCACAATGTGGAAAAAACGAAGAATCCAAAGTACGCAGGGGCGGCCATGCAAGACCAGGTTTCTTGCGCCAGTTGCCACACCGAGCACAAGGGATCGAATGTCAAACTGAGTCAGGTAGATGACACCGCATGTGCAGGCTGCCACAAGCCGGCCTTTGATCACTTTGAAAAAGGTCATCCGGCGTTTTCTAAAAACTTCAGTTCATCGCGTCCAACCAATGTGTTCTATGACCATGCTGCTCACGGACAGGATTACTTCGTCAATCCCAAGCATTTAAAAGGCGCCGGTCGCGATGCCAAACTGGCAGCGATGGCCAAGTCGGATTGCACCACCTGCCACTCGGTGGACGACAAGACCCGCGAGATGAAGATGAAGACCTACGATCAGGTCTGCGCAGGCTGTCATCAAAATCAAGTCAAGGAACGTGAACTGGTGCTGCTGCAACCTGAACAGTTGACAGCTGCAGCTTCAAGCATGCTGAACCTGCCACGTGATGGCGATGAAGAAGCCAACACTACCGCATTGAAAAAACTGTGGAGCGGCATGGCCGCAGAGGGCCGCAGTGCGCTGGCTAAACACGTGCCGGAAAAACTGATCGCCGGCCTGGGTAATGACGTCGCCCGCAAAGCCGGTGCTGCCTGGAGCAAGGGTGGTGATCTGGAGCCGCTGGATGATCCGGCTGCACCCGGCTGGTCTGCCGGTGAAAACTCGGAAGGCAATCCTTCGCTGTTTTATCGTGCCAACAAGCATACCGATCCGGTGCTGATGGCCTGGATGGAGCATCTGCGCGCCGGCATGAAAGACAAAGATGCCGACAAGCGGGCGATGGCCAAGGAAGCAATGGCGGAGTTCCTTGATAAGCAAACCGGACCAGGCGCTTGTGGCAAATGTCACGCTGCCGGCCTGCGTTCAGTTGCTGATGGCAAGCCGGGTAGCGAGTGGCAATATGCGGCACCCTCCAAGCCTGCCTTGCCTTTGTATTCACATGCGAAGCATTTGAACGTCGGCAATCCGGGTGCCAATTGCGCCAGCTGTCATCAGCTCGATGCCGGCTCCAAATATCCAAAATATTTCACTGCCAAAGTGGTGCCTGCAAATACGTATGAAAGTAATTTTGCCGGCATCGCCAAAGAGACCTGTGTTTCCTGCCACAAGGAAGGGAAAGTGGATGCGTCTTGCCAGACCTGCCACGCCTATCACCCCAAGCACGAACTCAACATCGGATTCAAACATAAGGAGCTGGTTAAAAAATGAGACCAAACCGCCTGCTCGCGATGAAACATAATCTGCGGGTTTTAGTTTTGCCTTTATTGGCTATTGTGCTGGCACTGTCGGCACTCCTGGGTGGCGTCGGCGCTGTTTCCGCTGACAGCAAGACACCAGAGGCTACCGCCACTGCTGCCACTAACAATGCTGCTGCCGATCCTCATGCGGCCATTGTCAGTCAGGACAGTTTTCCGAGTGCCAGCAAATGTAAAGCTTGTCACACCCAGATTTATGATGAGTGGCGCAGTTCCAGTCATGCTTATGCCGGCATTTCGCCGATGTTTCATAAGTTCGAACAAAAAATTACCGAACTCGCACCAACCATTGGCACCTTCTGCGTACGCTGCCACATGGGCGCTGGTACTGCACTGGGTGAAGACCGTGCAGACCCGATGTGGAAGCGCAGCCAGATTGCACGCGAAGGCGTAACCTGCGTTTCCTGCCACCGTGTCAGTCAGGAATATTCCAAAGCCAATGGCGAACGTTTCATCGAGCCTAGCGGCATTCACGGTCAGGTATATGGACCGTTCGATGGCAAGGGTGTTGAAGAAGCGGTGAACAATCCGGCCAAGTATAAAGTCGCATCGACCCCTGAAGGGCGGGGCACCAAGATACACGCCAGCGCGTTCAAGATGGAACAGATTTCCAAATCTGAATTTTGCGTCTCCTGCCACCAGGTCAATGTCAACCTCGGTATCAAGCTTGAAGTGGTGTGGGATCAGTACCGTTCATCACCCGCCAAGCAGCAGGGCGTCACTTGCCAGGACTGCCATATGGGCAAAGTGCCGGGCAAGGCAGAAGGTTATGCAACCGGTGCCGTGGCGAAGATGGGCAAGGAAGTCGTTAACAGCAACCGCAAGCATGCCAACCATGCCTTTTATGGCCCGGGCTATCCGATTGCCCATCCTGGTGTGTTCCCGCACAACGAGAACGCTGAAAAGTGGAGCATGGAAGACTGGCTGAAATTTGACTACCGCGCCAAATGGGGTAGTGAAGAATTTGAAAGCCAGATCAGCGCCGGCAAACTGAAAGTCAATTTTCCGCCTGAGTGGTCAGATGCGCTGGACCGCGCCAGTGCCTGGGAAGTGGTGCAGGAAAATCTGGAAGGGATAGAAAAGAAAAAACAACTGCGCACCAAGGTCATGGAAAACGGTGCCAAGGTGGACGGACCCTTCTTCAACTCGGCGTTGAAGGCTGGCGAATCTTTATCTTTCAGCTACAAGATCACCAACACCAATTCGGGACACAACCTGCCGTCCGGCTCGCTCGGCGCGCAGCCTGAACTGTGGCTCAACGTGGCCCTGATCGCGCCTGACGGCAAGCGCGTCTGGGAAAGCGGTAATGTGGATTCGAACGGTGACTTCGCTGACCAGCACTCGCTCGACGTCATCGCCGGCAAGCTGCCCTTTGATGATCAGTTGTGGAGTCTGCAGACGAAATTCCTGACCACCAATGTCAAAGGTACCGAGCGCGAAATGTATTTGCCGGTGAACTTCGATCTGGACCAGTTACCTTTTCTGCGACCTGCCGGACAACCGGTAACAGTGCTCAACCATCCGCCTTTCGTGCGCATGGAGCAGCGCTCGATTCCGCCGCTGGGCACCCGTGAAGCGAAATTCAAAGTGCCGTCCAAGTATCTGACCATGCCGGGCAAGTACAAACTGGCCGTGCGTATGCGCAGCCGTGCCGAGCCGATTTACTTTATGCGTTTTGTTGGCGCTACCACTGATATGGAACGTTCAATGAATGAATGGATGCTCAACATTCACGCATCTACCGCAGAATTTCAGGTGAAGAAATGAGCCGCTCCTTCCGACCATTAAGCAATCTTCGCCTGCTGCCGCTGACACTGGCTGTTGCGTTTGCGTTGCAAGCGCAACAGGCGAATGCGGAACACGCACCGCCCAAAACTTCACCGGAAGCGACCGTCGTTGAACATTCCAACGACGTCTTTGCTGCAGACCCGCAATATGAAAACAAGCCCTATAGCGACGAAGCCGAACTGAAAATTTACGGCGGCAAGTTTGCAGTACAAACACCGCGGCCATTGCTGGAGTTGGGCCGGCCGATTTATCAGAGCGGCCCCTTAAAGCGTTCAGGCACTGCCTTTGGTTTGAAAAATCCGGTTGATCAGGCGTTTTCGATTTACGGTGATATGCGTACGGGTTTTGCCCGTAACGATACAGGTGACAAGCGCACCAGCCAGGTTGCCGCACGCTTGAATCTGGAAGTTGACTATAAGTTGACTGCCACCGAGCGGGTGCACGCCTTTTTCCGCCCGCTGGATAACAATACCGAATTTACCCGCTGCGAACTGGGCAGTAATGCTTCCGGCTGTACCGGCAAATTTGACTTCAAAACAGATGCCCTGTTTTTTGAAGGTGACCTGGCAGCCATGCTGGCAGGTGCTACTGGCAAAGATCAAAACTTTGACATGGCTGTTGCTGCCGGCAAGATGCCTTTGCTATTTCAAAATGGCGTCTGGATGGAAGACGTCATTACTGGTGTTGCTGCCACGCTGCCTGCAAAAAACAGCGCAGCGCTGGGCATCTCGAACATGGACGTGACCTTCTTTGGCGGTACCGATGCTTCTTCTGCTGGCGTGCGTGGTAACGATGCTGAAAAGAGCGTACTGTTCAAAAAATCCAATGTGTACGGCGTTACCACTTTCATTGAAGCCAATGAAGGTTATTGGGAACTGGGCTATGCGTATACGGATGCGCCAGCCGGTTTTGCTGACCGCAGTTATCACAACCTGGGCATGGCCTTTACCCGTCGCTACGGCGGCTGGTTGTCCAACAGCGTGCGTGTGGTTCATAACTTCGGTCAGAAGCTTGACAGTGGCGCAGCCCCAACCGCTGCCGGTACCTTGCTGTTGATTGAAAACTCTTTCGTTACCAGTTTGCCTTCCACGCTGGTGCCTTACCTGAATGTGTTTTACGGTTCAGACCATCCGCAATCGGTGTCGCGCGCGGTGGATGCGGGCGGCATTCTGAAAAACGTCGGTATCAATTTCGAGACCGATGGTTTGACCGGCTTTCCCAAGCTGACCGACAACGCCAACAATATGTGGGGCGGTGCGCTGGGTCTGGAATATCTGTTTAGCCTGAATCAGCAACTGGTGTTTGAAGTCGCCACCACCCAGCCT
>CANGAW010000061.1 GCA_947451925.1 Burkholderiales bacterium
CGATGGCGCTGGGGCTGCATCATTGATGACTGGCTTAGGTTCAGATCTGGAGTCAGGTTTCAATACAGGCGGATCAAGCAGCAACGCATACTGACGAATGATACGGTTACCGCTCCCATTAAGCGCCAACAGTATGCTGATGAAGGGATCGTGAATCGCTTCTGCAGAAGTAATGTGAATGAAGCTGCGTTCATTTTTTTGTTCGATCACAAAGCGCAGTGAACGAACAACGCCGCTGTAATCCACCCCTGCTTCGGTGAAAGCCTGCGCGGGTGCTAAGGTAGCAGTCAGGCCCTCGGCTTCATGCGGCAAGAGCGCGGTGAGGTCAACTTCGGCATCGAGCATTTGCCCCAGAGCAGAATGAACGCTCAGCGGACCGAGCGCAGCGGCCTGCAACAAGGGCGGCGTCATCAGGACGACAGCGAGCAGAACGAGACGGGCAATGATGCGGGCGAGAGGCAGTGTGGTTGGCATGGGGCTCAATCCGGCGTGGTTGAACGGTCGGATAAAACACGGTTGCCGTAGTTGCCAAGGCATAGCCGACCGCAAGGACAGGCAAGGAACTTAGCATTGCAACGCAGGCCTCTAAAGCAGACTGGCCGCTCTCAATGAACAAAACCCGCAGCATTTCCAATTAGCCGGAAAAGCTGCGGGTTTGCGTAGCGCGCTGACAACGGCAGACTGTGCCGTAGCGCTTAAGGTGTCAGGCTTAGTCTTCGAGCAGCACGCGCAACATGCGGCGCAGCGGTTCGGCCGCGCCCCATAGCAACTGGTCGCCAACAGTAAAGGCCGACAGGTATTCGCCGCCCATTTCCATCTTGCGCACACGGCCAACCGGGATCGTCAGGCTACCGGTGGTGGCAGCCGGAGTCAGGTCTTTCATTGACGCTTCGCGGTTGTTCGGCACCAGTTTGACCCACTGGTTATTGCTGGCGATGATGTCGTTGATTTCATCCAGCGGCACATCTTTTTTCAGTTTGATGGTCAGGGCCTGCGAATGGCAGCGCATGGCGCCGATGCGTACACACAAGCCATCAACGGCAATCGCTGCTTTGGCGTCGGCGCCGAAAGCCACACCACGACCTAAAATCTTGTTGGTCTCGGCACCGGCTTTCCACTCTTCTCGCGACTGGCCATTGCCCAGGTCTTTGTCGATCCACGGAATCAGGTTGCCACCGAGCGGCACGCCAAACTGTTTGGTTTCATCCGCAGTCAGTGCATGCTGTTTGGCCAGCACTTTGCGGTCAATTTCCAGGATCGCGGAAGCAGGATCGTCGAGCAAGGCTTTGACTTCGGCATTGATGGAGCCGAACTGGGTCAGCAGTTCGCGCATGTGCTGCGCACCACCGCCGGATGCAGCCTGATAGGTCATCGAAGTCATCCAGTCGACCAGGTCATGCTGGAACAAACCACCCAAGCCCATCAGCATGCAAGACACCGTGCAGTTGCCGCCGATGTAGTTTTTGACGCCTGATTTCAGCGCCTGTTTGATTACGCCCAGATTGACCGGATCAAGCACGATGACCGCATCGTCTTTCATGCGCAGGGTCGACGCCGCATCAATCCAGTAACCGTTCCAGCCGGCTGCGCGCAGCTTGGGGAAAATTTCGCTGGTGTAGTCGCCCCCCTGACAAGTCAGGATGATGTCGCATTTTTTCAGCGCATCGATATCGTTGGCGTCTTTCAGCGTGTTTTCGTTTTTCGCCATCGCCGGGGCTTTGCCGCCCGCGTTCGACGTCGAGAAAAACACGGGCTCAATATACGAAAAATCCTCTTCCTGCTGCATGCGCTGCATCAGCACCGAACCGACCATGCCGCGCCAACCTACCAGGCCTACTTGTTTCATTTTATGTTCCTGCTGAATGTGTTTTTTAAAGTCACTGGGTCCCAGCCTGCGCCGGGACGCCGTGTCTTTCGTCTTAAGCCAAAGCCCTGACCACCGCCGCACCCATTTCTGCGGTGCCTACTTTGGTCGTGCCTGCCTCGAAAATATCGGCCGTGCGCAATCCCTGCGCCAGCACTTTCTTGACCGCTGTCTCGATACGATCGGCTTCGCTGCCCAGATTGAAGGTAAAGCGCAACATCATCGCTGCCGACAAAATCGTGGCCAGCGGATTAGCAATACCTTTGCCGGCGATGTCAGGAGCCGAACCATGCGAAGGTTCGTACAGACCTTTGTTATTGGCGTCGAGCGAGGCCGATGGCAGCATGCCGATCGAGCCGGTCAGCATCGCTGCGGCGTCCGACAGAATATCGCCAAACATGTTGCCGGTAACGAGCACGTCGAATTTTTTCGGTGCGCGCACCAACTGCATGGCGGCATTGTCGACATACATGTGGTCGAGTTCGACGTCCGGATATTCCTTGTGCACGTCAATCATGATGTCGCGCCAGAACTGGAAAGTTTCCAGCACATTGGCTTTGTCGACACTGGTCAGGCGACGGTCGCGTTTGCGTGCGGCCTGAAAGGCGACATGGGCAATGCGGCGAATTTCAGGTTCGGAATAACGCATGGTGTCGAAACCTTCGCGCGATCCCTTGAACGGGCCGTCAGGTGCTTCGCGCATGCCGCGTGGCGAACCGAAATAAATATCGCCATTGAGTTCACGAATGATCAGGATGTCGAGGCCGGAAACCACTTCCGGTTTCAGGGTCGATGCACCGGTCAGTTCGGGATACAAAATCGCCGGACGGAAATTGGCGAACAATTGCAGATGCTTGCGCAAACCGAGAATGGCCTGCTCCGGACGCAGTGAACGCTCCAGCGAGTCGTACTGAAAGTCACCGACGGCGCCAAACAAAATCGCATCCGCTTCCTTGGCCAGCTTCAGCGTGGCCTCAGGCAGCGGATGGCCGTGCGCGGCATAACCGGCACCGCCGACTGCGGCGGTTTCCATTTCAAATTTCAGGCCCAGTACATTGAGAACATTAACAGCCTGGTCAACGATTTCAGGGCCGATACCATCGCCCGGTAGGATTGCGATTTTCATGTGTGTCTGCGCAGAGTGATTTAAATAGTGTTGGCCAGCCATGGAAAGCGGGCAATGTGACGTTCTTCAAAATTGTGTATCGCGTCCGCCTGTTGCAAGGTCAGGCCGATATCATCGAGGCCGTTCAACATGCAATGCTTGCGGAAGGTATCAATCTCGAAATGGTGCACGCGGCTGCCATTGGAAGTAGCAACGGTTTGCTGCGGCAAATCGATCACCAGCTTGTAACCCGGGAAGGCCTTGACTTCGTCGAACAGCTTGTCGATGTCGGCTTCAGGCAGCACGATAGGCAGCAGGCCGTTTTTGTAGCAGTTGTTGAAGAAAATATCGGCAAAGCTCGGCGCAATGACCGCGCAAAAACCATACTGTTCCAAAGCCCAGGGCGCATGTTCACGCGAAGAGCCGCAGCCGAAATTTTTACGCGCCAGCAGAATCGACGCGCCGGCATAGCGTGGCTGATTCAAAATGAAATCAGGGTTAAGCGGACGGCGGCTGTTGTCTTTGCCCGGTTCGCCCTGATCCAGATAGCGCCATTCATCAAACAGATTGGGGCCAAAGCCGGTACGCTTGATCGACTTCAAAAACTGCTTGGGAATGATGGCGTCGGTGTCGACATTGGCGCGGTCCAGCGGAGCCACCAGTCCATCGAGAAGGGTAAATTTTTTCATGCTCAGAGTTTCCGTATGTCCGTATGCAAGCAGTATTATTTTTTGGTCGCGTCTTGTACTTTTTCACCAAGGCGCTCGACGTCTTTACCAATGCCATTCATGGTATTGCAGCCAGCCAGCAAGCCGGACAAGATCAGCAGCGCGAACAGAATTGTTTTCATTTTCAGAACTCCCTTTAGTGATCTATGGTGATTACAGATTAAAGACTACGCACATCAACAAAATGACCGGCAATGCCAGCAGCTGCTGCCATGGCAGGACTGACCAGATGGGTACGTCCGCCTGCGCCCTGACGGCCTTCAAAATTGCGGTTCGAGGTCGATGCACAACGCTCGCCCGGCTCCAACCGGTCGGCATTCATCGCCAGACACATCGAGCAGCCTGGCTCGCGCCATTCAAATCCGGCATCGGTGAAAATCTTGTCCAGACCTTCGCGTTCCGCCTGTGCTTTCACCAGGCCCGAGCCGGGCACGACCATCGCCAGCTTGACATTGGAGGCGCGGAACTTGCCGCGCACCACGGCAGCAGCGGCACGCAAATCTTCAATTCGCGAATTGGTGCAAGAACCAATAAACACTTTGTCGATACGAATATCTTCAATCGGCGTATTCGGTTTCAGGCCCATGTAGATCAGCGCCTTTTCCATCGCATCGCGACGCACTGCATCTTTTTCTTTGTCCGGGTCCGGCACCCGTGCATCGACCGGCACCACCATCTCGGGCGAGGTGCCCCAGGTGACTTGCGGTTTGATCTCGGCGGCGTTAATCATGACCACTGCATCAAATTTGGCGTCGGCGTCCGAATGCAGGCTGCGCCAGTATTCCACTGCGCGCTCCCAGTGCGGGCCCACCGGTGAAAACGGACGGCCCTTGACGTAATTGACGGTCGTTTCGTCAACCGCAATCATGCCGGCGCGTGCGCCCGCTTCAATCGCCATATTGCAAACCGTCATGCGGCCTTCCATCGACAGCGCACGAATGGCAGAGCCGCCGAATTCAATCGCATAGCCGGTGCCGCCGGCAGTGCCGATCTTGCCGATAATGGCCAGCACGATGTCTTTGGCCGTAATGCCGGCACCGATGTTGCCTTCCACCTGCACCAGCATGGCTTTGGATTTTTTTGCCAGCAGCGTTTGCGTGGCCAGCACATGCTCGACTTCCGAGGTGCCGATGCCATGCGCCAGACAGCCAAAGGCGCCATGGGTCGAGGTATGCGAATCGCCACAGACGACCGTCATGCCGGGCAGGGTTGCGCCCTGCTCAGGCCCGATCACATGGACGATGCCCTGACGCTTGTCGCTCATGTTGAAATAAGTCAGCCCGTATGCCTTGGCGTTGGCGTCCAGGGTTTCGACTTGCAGTCGCGATACCGGGTCGGCAATGCCATTGGCACGGTCGGTGGTCGGCACATTGTGGTCGGCCACGACCAGATTGGCCGCATTGCGCCAGGGTTGGCGACCGGCCAGCTTCAAGCCCTCAAAGGCTTGCGGACTGGTGACTTCATGCACCAGATGGCGGTCGATATAAAGAATGGTGGTGCCGTCGTCTGCGGTATGCACCACATGTGACTGCCAGAGTTTGTCGTAGAGCGTTTGGGCCATGGCGAGAAGGCGCGAACTCGCGCGTCTTGTGAATGAAAATAGCCCCAGATTATGCCATACGCCAACCCGCAATCCGCCGGATTGCTCAAGTGTGCCCATTCAACAAGATTTTGCAGCCCGCTGCCGCTTATTTGACAGCAGCCTCTTTGGCCTTTTGATACAAAGGCATCACCCGTGCCGAATAAGCGCTTAAGTCCTGCATGCGTTCGGCCCGCGGCGGGTGAGTGGACATAAATTTAGGTGGTTCACTGCCACCAACATTGCCCATTTTTTTCCACAGCGTGATGGCAGCGCGCGGATCAAAGCCGGCGCGCGCAGCCAGCTCGACGCCGATGCGGTCGGCTTCGGTTTCATGCTCGCGTGAATTCGGCAAGCCGAGCAAGCCCTGATACGCATACTCCATACCCTTCTGCCCTATTTCCCCAACCCCTGCCACCGTCGCCAGAATCGAAATGCCAATGCCGGCCACTGCCTGCTCGGAAGCCCGCTCACGCGAATGCTCGCGCAAGGCGTGAGCAATTTCATGGCCCATGACTGCAGCCAGCTCATCGTCAGTGATGTTGAGTTTTTCGATCAGGCCCGAATAAACGGCGATTTTCCCGCCCGGCATACACCAGGCATTGACCTCGGCTGAGGTGAGGATATTGACTTCCCATTTCCAGGCCGCGGCATCGGAGCGAAACGCCGGGGTTTGCTTGATCAGGCGGTCCGCAATGCGGTGCACCCTATCGGTCTCGGTCTGGTTTGCATTCAGCGTGCCTTTTTTTCTGGCCTCTGCCATCAGCTGCACATATTGCTTGTTGGCGCTCTGCTCGATGGCCTGCGCCGACACGGCCATGCGCTGCTGGCGATTGACCCCGACCATACCGCTTTGAGTGGTTTGCACTGTTTCGCAGGCCAGCAGGGAGCCGGCGACAACAACAGTCAGGATGACATTACGTAGAGTGGATTGCATATTGTTCCTCGCTGGCCCGCTGCCAGCGATAACAAAAACTCGCCGCAGCCAAACCTAATAATGCCATCAATGCCGCAACCAGATAGACCAGTTGGGCGCCAAATGTATCCCAGCATGCCGACAGCAACAAGCCGCCGAGACTGCCGCCTAGCCCATACGAAATACTAATGAATAATGCCTGTCCGCGTGCCTGCAGCGCACCGGAAAACCAGCGCTGCAAGGTGGCCACCGATGCCGAATGATGGACGCCAAACGAAGCCGCGTGCAGTACCTGCGCCAGCAGCAGCACCAGCAGCGAGGTCGCGCCAAAACCAATCATCATGAAACGCACAACAGCCACCGCCAGAGAGAACAGCATCAGATTTCTGACGCCGAAGCGGCGAAACAAAGGCGCCTGATAGTAGAAAAAAACAATCTCGGCGACCACACCCAAAGACCACATCAGGCCGATCACGGTTTTGCTGTAACCGATCTGCGCCAGATACAGTGAGTAATACACATACAGCGACGCATGCGCGGCCACCATCAGAAATGTCGAACTGAAAAAGGCAATGACAGCTGGTTTTTTCAGCAACTGGCGCACTGAAGGCGCGTCCTGCGCGTGGCTGACTGCGGGCTCTTCGCGCATGCGAAAACTCACCGCCGAGACCATCAGCAACAAGGCCAGCGCAATCCACGGCATCTGCTGCACGCCAAACCAGTCAAGCAATTGGCCCGCCGTCATCACCGAGACAATAAAGCCGACCGAGCCCCACAAACGCAGGCGACCGTAATGCGTGAGGTCACCGCGCATAGCCGACAGCATCAGCGCTTCGGACAAGGGACCTTGTGCGCTGGTGAACAGGTTCACCACCACCATCACCATGAAAAAATACACAAAGCTCTGGCCGAAAAACAAACCGCAAAATGTGATTGCCGCGGCCAGTGAGGTCAGCCGCAGCACATTGACGCGCTGACCACTGCGGTCAGCGACCCAGCCCCACAAATTGGGGCCGAAGATGCGCATCACCTGCAACAGCGACATCAGCACACCAATCTGCACTGCCGACAAACCACGGTCGGCAAAATACAAACTGGCATAGGGAGAGAACACGCCGACGTAACCGTAATAGGCGAACAGGAACAGCGCAAAATTGAGCGACTGTTCCGGCTTGACGCTGGGCTTCATGCGGCTTGTTGCCGGCGCGCGGCGAGGCGCAGATACCGGCTCAAGACTGTACGGGCCGTGCCACGTCGCCACATTGGGCGCGATGACGCAGGGCGTGATCCATCAGTACCAGCGCCAGCATGGCCTCGGCAATCGGCGTAGCGCGAATGCCAACGCAGGGGTCATGACGACCCAGTGTTTCCACCATCACCGGATTGCCGTCGCGGTCAATCGAGCGACGCGGGGTGCGGATGCTGGAAGTCGGTTTGATCGCAATCGATACCGTAATGTCCTGACCGGAAGAGATCCCGCCCAGTACACCACCGGACTGATTGCCAACAAAACCATCAGGAGTCAGTTCATCGCCCTGGGAGCCTTTTTGCGGCACGCAGTTAAAACCTGCACCAATTTCAACGCCTTTGACGGCATTAATGCCCATCATGGCAAAGGCAATGTCGGCATCGAGCTTGTCGTAAATCGGCTCGCCCCAGCCGGGCGGTACATTTTGCGCATGCACGTCGATGCGCGCACCGCAAGAGTCGCCAGCTTTGCGCAGGGTGTCCATATAGGCTTCGAGTTCGGGCACGATCGCCGCATTCGCAGCAAAAAATGGATTATTGGGAACGTGATCCCAGGAATCGAAAGGAATGACAATATCACCCAGCTGGCTCATGCAGCCTTTGAATGTGACGCCATATTGCTGGTGCAACCATTTGCGCGCGACTGCCGCTGCGCCCACCACGGGCGCCGTCAGCCGCGCAGATGAACGGCCGCCACCGCGCGGGTCGCGAATGCCATATTTTTGCCAGTAGGTGAAGTCGGCATGACCGGGACGAAAGCGGTCAACGATATTGCCGTAATCCTGACTGCGCTGGTCTTCGTTCTGAATCAGCAGCGCAATCGGCGTGCCGGTGGTTTTGCCCTCGTACACACCAGACAAAATTTGCACCGTGTCGGATTCTTTGCGCTGGGTGACATGGCGCGAGGTGCCGGGCTTGCGGCGATCGAGTTCAGGCTGAATGTCGGCTTCCGACAAGGCCATGCCGGGCGGGCAGCCATCAATCACGCAACCGATTGCCGGGCCGTGGGATTCGCCGAAGGTAGTAACGCAAAATGACTTGCCAAATGTATTGCCGGACATAGCGGAGAGGAAAGCGAGAATCGGAAAGGAGTCATTCTACCAGCCGGCGCCTGCCGCAAAGCGCGGCCAGCCAATTGAAGAAGGCCCGCGGGTAAGCCGGCTGGCACAGGCACAAGATTGCCAGCAGCAGCAGATTGGCCAGCGCCGTAAAGAGAAACAATTGCGGCACCGACAAGCCCGCGCGCAGCAAGACCATGGCGATCAGCGCAGCAACCACCATGAACAAGGCATTGAGAATATTCATGCCGCCGATGATGCGCGACAAATGACTGCGTTCCGCACGCGTCTGAATCAGGGCAAACAAGGGCACTACATACACGCCGCCTGCCATACCCAGCAATGCGCAATCGGCCATGATGCGCAAACCCGCGCCCTGCCCCAGCAAACCGGTAGCACCGATTTGCAGCGTGCCGGCATAGGTCGCACTGGCAAAATAAAGATCAACGCCAAACAGGGTCAGGCCCAGCGCACCGGCTGGCACCAGACCAAGCTGCAAGGTCTTGCCGGACAGTCGCTCGCAACACAGAGAGCCAACACCAATGCCGAGCGAAAATGCGGTTAGCAGCAACACAAACACGATGGGCTCGCCATGCAGTACGTCGCGGGCAAAGACCGGAAACTGCGCCAGCAGCATGGCGCCAAAAAACCAGAACCAGGAATTGGCCAGCATGGCGATGAAGACTTCGCGGTTACCGGCAGCAAAGCGCAGGTTGCGGCCAATTTCGCCTAATGGATTGCGACTGATTTTCAGATCAGGGGCGACCGCCGGGGTAACCGGTATCGCACGGCTGCACAACCAGCCAAGAACGGCGACCAGAATGGTGGCGATGACGATAGTGACCACGCCATAGGGCCGCAGCATGACTAGCATCGCGCCGCTCAACTGGCCGGTCAGGATGCCGACAAAGGTACCCATCTGTACCATGCCATTGCCGCCGACCAGTTCAGCGGGCGCCAGATGTTGCGGCAGGTAGGCATGCTTGACCGGGCCGAACAGCGTCGAATGCAAACCCATCGCCACCACCGCACCCACCAGTATCCACAGGCTGTGCATGAACCAGCCGGCCGCGGCCACGACCATGATGCAGATTTCAAAGAGCTTGACCAGCCGTACCAGTGTGGATTTTTCAAACTTGTCGGCCAGCTGGCCGGCGCTGGCCGACACCAGCACGAAGGGCAAAATGAACAAGCCGGCAATCAGGTTATTGAGCAGACCGACATTGATTGAGGTCCACGCCAGCGCGTCATAGGTGATGATGGTCACCAGAGCCGTTTTGAACAGGTTATCGTTGAAGGCCCCCAGAAACTGGGCGGCAAAAAAAGGCGCGAAACGGCGCTGCGAAAGCAGCGCAAATTGAGAGGAAGCCACGCCTTAAGTTTTCTGTTTTTTTTGTTTGGACATGGCAGGCATTTATTCTTCGCCTTCTGACGGCCAGTCGCGGATATAGGCTTTGAGCATTTTGTTTTCGAAACTTTGCGCTTCGAAAACGGCGCGGGCTACGTCATAGAAAGACATCACGCCCAGCAGCACGCTACCATCCAGCACCGGCACATAACGGGCATGGCGCTCGAGCATCACGCGGCGAATATCGTTGATGTCGGTATCCGGTGAAATCGACAGCACATCTTCTTCCATATGCTGGCCAACCGTGTCTTCGCCAACCGAACCCTTGTTGGCGTGCACTGCTTTCATGACTTCGCGAAAGCTCAGCATGCCAACGACAACGCCGCCCTTCATGACGACCAGTGAACCGATGTCTTTGTCGGCCATCACGTCAATGGCCTCGCGCAGCATCAACTCCGGCGGCACGGTATAGAGAATGTTGCCTTTGACCTTGAGGATTTCTGAAACCTTCATTTGTCGCCTCCGGTAATTTTTTTTATTCGTATTAGTCAAAGCAATGTAGCCCAGACAAGCTAAAAAAGCCAGTAGCCTCATGCGTCTGACAGAGATGGGTTTTTCCAACAGTACAGACGCAAACGAGAGCCTCAAACATAGGCAAGCTGACAGGCACTTAATAGGCTCCCTTTAGACACTCTATAATTCCCGGCATAAAAACTTCCATCGCCACACAGGAGACCCTACCGAATGAGCGAGCCACACTACCCGGGTTTTGACACCCTGTCCTTGCATGCAGGCAGTGCGCCCGACCCCGCCACCGGCGCGCGCGCCACGCCGATTTATCTGTCCACCTCTTTTGTTTTCAAGGATTCCGACCACGCCGCTTCACTATTTAATATGGAGCGCGCCGGCCATGTCTATTCGCGCATTTCGAATCCGACCAATGCGGTGCTGGAAGAACGCATTGCGGCTCTGGAAGGGGGCGTTGCCGGCATTGCTGTAGCCAGCGGTCAGGCCGCCATGCACCTGGGTTTAGCCACCATTGCCGGCGCAGGTTCGCATGTGCTGGCTTCACGGGCGTTGTATGGCGGCTCGCAAAATCTGCTGGGCTATACTTTGAAGCGCTTCGGCATCGAAACCACCTTTATCGATCCGCGTGACCTCGACGCCTGGCGCAGCAACATCCGCCCCAACACCAAGGTGCTGTTTGCTGAAACCCTGGGCAACCCCGGTCTGGACGTGTTGAACATTCCCCGGGTGGCCGAGATTGCGCATGAAAACCATCTGCCGCTAATGGTTGACTCGACCTTCACCACACCGTATTTGTTGCGCCCTTTCGAACATGGCGCAGATTTGATTTTTCATTCCGCCACCAAATTTTTATGCGGACACGGCACTGCCGTCGGCGGACTACTGGTCGATGGCGGCTGCTTTGACTGGCAACAGGCCTACGATAAAACCGGACGCTTTGCCGAACTGTGTGAGCCCTATGATGGCTTCCACGGCATGGTGTTTGCCGAAGAATCATCGGTTGCGGCTTTTTCGCTGCGGGCGCGGCGCGAAGGCCTGCGCGACTTTGGCGCGGTGATGAGTCCGACCAATGCCTTCACGATTTTGCAGGGCATTGAAACGCTGGGCCTGCGCATGGACCGGCATGTGGCCAATGCGCGCAAGGTCGTCGAATTTTTAGTCAGCCATCCGGCTGTGGCCTCGGTGTCGTATCCCGAATTGCCGGAACACCCCGATTACGAACTGGCCAAAACCCTGCTGCCCAAAGGTTGCGGCGCGGTGTTTTCCTTTGCCATCAAGGGCGACCGTGCCGCCGGTCGGCGCTTTGTCGAAGCCCTGAGCTTGTTCTCGCATCTGGCCAATGTCGGCGACGCCAAGTCACTGGTGATTCATCCGGCCTCGACCACGCACTTCCGGGTGCCGGATGCACAGCTGGCTGCTTCGGGTATCAGCGAAGGCACGATGCGGCTCTCGATCGGGCTGGAAAATGTCGATGACTTGCTCGACGATTTGAAGCGCGGCCTCAAAGCTGCGATAAAAGGAGCCTGAGCCATGCAAATCGACGTGCAAGGCCAGTCAGCCTATTGCTATACCGGCGGCAAAGCCTTTGATGCCAGCCTGCCGACTGCCGTGTTTATTCATGGCGCGCAAAATGATCATTCGGTGTGGGCGCTGCAAACCCGCTATTTCGCCCATCATGGCTTTAGCGTGCTGGCAGTGGATTTGCCCGGCCATGGCCGCAGCAAGGGCGCACCACTGGCCAGTGTTGAAGCGATGGCCGACTGGTTGCTGGCACTGCTGCAGGCTGCCGGCGTGCAGAGCGCAACCCTGATCGGCCACAGCATGGGCTCGCTGATTGCGCTGGAAACGGCGGCCCGCGCGCCACAACACATCACCGGCATTGCCTTAGTCGGCACCGCTTATCCAATGAAAGTCTCGGAGCAGTTGCTGGAGGCTTCGCGTTCGCGCGAAGAAGACGCGATCGACATGGTCACGATCTGGTCGCACTCGGGTATCGCGCAAAAACCGTCTTTTCCGGGGCCGGGCTTTTATGTGCAGGCTGGTGGCAAGCGGCTGATGCAGCACATTGCACGCAGTAATGCGGCGCCGGTATTTTTTACCGACTTCAGTGCCTGCAATGCCTACCAAAACGGGACACAGGCGGCCGCCGCAGTGACTTGTCCGGTGTTGTTTGTAATCGGCAAAAAAGATCAGATGACCACACCACGAGCGGCCGCACCCTTGATTGCCGCGCTGCCTGCTGCCCGAGTCACGCAGTTAGAAGCGTGCGGACATGCGCTGATGGCCGAGCAACCAGATGCGGTGCTTGATCAGTTGTTTGGTTTTGCTAAAGGCTTGGCAAAATAATCCGCCAGCGAAGTCGCCAGCCCGGATTCGGTCAGACCGCTGACCTGCCGGGCCAGCGGTGATTGCCCAGCAACAGAAAAGGCAAACACGCGGTACACATCAGCCAGCGTCAGCTTGGCCGGATTACGCAGTAATACCCAGCGTTCCTGCTCGCGATGGGCCCGACGGGTCAGCTGAAAACGCCGGTCGCGATCCTGCTCAATGCGGGCAACCCAACCAGCTTCCATCATTTGCTGCAACAGACTCTCGGACTCATCAAAACCCAGCCGCGTATCTTCTCGCAGCCTTAATGCATCGACCGCCGAGCGGTCGGCGTGCGCCTTCACCAGCACCTGCAAAATAGCCACCGCATCCAGAAACGCCGTGCCCGGCTCTATCCGGTGCCACCAGCGCTCATGTTTGACCACCGGCAGTGCCGCTGCCAGCACCGCGCCCAGCAAGGTGATGAACCAGAACAAATACACCCAGACCAGAAAAATCGGCACCGCTGCCAGCGCGCCGTAAATCACCCGGTAGCTGGGAAACTGCGTAATCGAATAGGCAAAGCCGCGGTTGGTGACTTCAAATGCAATCGCTGCGACCAGCCCGCCGGCGACGGCGTCATGCCAGTCGATCAAGCGGTTCGGCACCGTCAGATACAAAAGGCTGAAAGCCATGGTCATCAAGCCGATGGAAATCAGCATCGACAAAGTGGTGCCAAGGTAAGGGATCGGCCGCACCAGCGAGCTGGCGAAAGGCGAGACCAGCGCCGTCAGTGACAGCGAAGCGCCAATTAAGAGCGGGCCGACCGTCATGATGGCCCAATACACAATCAGTCTTTGCACAAAGCTGCGCGGAGTTTTGACGCGCCAGATCTGATTCAGACTGCGGTCGACAATGGCAAACATCATGATCGCCGTCACGATCAGGGTCAGCGCACCGACGGCGGAAAGCCGGCTGGCCTTGGCCGCAAACTGACTCAGATTATCCAGGATGGTATTGGCCACGCCTTTGGGCATTAAGCTCTGCACAAAATAAGCTTCGAGCGAATCGCGAAAGGTGGTGAACAGGGGAAAGGTGGTGAAGATTGCAAACGCAATCGTCAATATCGGCACCAGCGCCAGCACAGTGGTAAAAGTCAGGCTGCCGGCCACCTGCGGCAAGCGTTCTTCGTCCAGCCTGCGCATCATGAAGCGCAGCAAATCCCAGACGCGGGCGCGCATCTGGCGACCGGCAATGCGTTTGATATCAATGGCAGAGAAGAGATTCATACGGCAAGTTGAAAACTAAAGCACCCTATAATACCAAGCATGACTTCTCCCCTCTTGCCTATTCTGGTGTTGTATTACTCGCGCCATGGCGCCACCCGCAAACTGGCCGAACATATTGCGCAAGGTATTGAAAGCGTCGCTGGTTGCGAAGCACGACTACGCACCGTGCCGCCGGTGTCCACGGTGACCGAGGCCACCGAGCCTGCTGTGCCGGCAAGCGGTGCACCCTATGTCGAACTGGCTGATCTCGAGAGCTGCGGTGCACTGGCCATGGGTTCGCCAACCCGCTTTGGCAATATGGCCGCGCCGCTGAAATATTTTCTCGACGGGACCAGCGCGCAATGGCTGTCAGGCAGTCTGGCTGGCAAACCGGCCTGCGTCTTTACCTCCACCGGCAGCCTGCATGGCGGTCAGGAAACCACCTTGCTGTCGATGATGCTGCCGCTGCTGCATCACGGCATGATGGTGATGGGCCTGCCGTACACCGAAGCCGCACTGATGACCACCCGTAGTGGCGGTTCACCCTATGGCGCAACGCATTGGTCGGGCGTCAATGGCGAACAGGCACTGAGCGAAGAGAGTCGGCTGCTTGCCATCGCACTCGGTAAACGGCTAGCCATCGCTGCAAAAAAATATCAGGAGCATTAATGTCATCCGAAAATGAAGCTGGCTTCGTCACCCCCTTGCAACGCAGTTTGCATATGCTCGCACTGATCAGCCTGCTGGGCCTGATTGTGTTGTGTACTAGCTGGGAACTGGTGCTGGCACCGTTGCGTCCCGGTGGTTCATGGATGGCCATCAAGACCCTGCCGCTGCTACTGCCTTTGGCTGGCGTCATGCGCCGCAATATCTACACCTTGCAATGGTCGTCGATGTTCGTGCTGCTGTATTTCATCGAAGGCGTAGTGCGTGGGTGGAGCGAAACCGGCACCTCGGCCGTTCTGGCCATGATTGAAATTGGCTTCTCGACCGTGTTTTTCTTTTGCGCGATATTTTTCCTGCGACCTTATAAAAAAGCCGCAAAAAAACTCGCCCGCGAAGCGATCCAGAAAGCCGCTTCGGTTGATCATGATTGATCCTGTTTAATTTATGCAGGCCGATTTTTTACTTCGCTGCCGCGAAACCATAGGCGCGTCTTATGTACTGACCGACGCGGCAATGGCCACCTATCTGACCGACTGGCGCGGCCGTTTCACCGGCCGGGCACAAGCAGTGCTGCGCCCCGCCAACACCAGTGAAGTCGCCGCACTCATCAAACTGTGCCAGCAATACCGTATTCCTGTCGTGCCGCAAGGCGGCAATACCGGGCTGGTATTGGGCAGCGTGCCCGACGCCAGCGGCACAGCCGTGGTGCTGTCGCTGGCGCGCTTGAATCAACTGCGCAGCATCGACCCGCAGAACAATACCGTAACCGTTGAGGCCGGCTGTTTGCTGCAGCAGGTTCAGGACTATGCGGCAGAACATGCGCGCCTGTTTCCGCTGTCGCTGGCCTCGGAAGGCAGCTGCACGATAGGCGGAAATTTGTCGACCAATGCCGGTGGCACCGCGGTGCTGCGCTATGGCAGCATGCGCGACTTAACGCTGGGCCTCGAAGTGGTGACGGCAGAAGGCGAAATCTGGCACGGGCTGCGCGGTCTGCGCAAGGACAACACCGGCTATGATTTGCGCGACCTGTTTATTGGCGCCGAAGGCACGCTGGGCATCATCACCGCAGCGGTGCTGAAGTTGTTTGCCCAGCCCAAAGCCAGACTGACTACCCTGGTTGCACTGGATTCACCGCGACAGGCTTTGGACCTGTTGTCGCTGGCGCAGGCGCATTGCGGCGCGGGACTCACCGGCTTTGAGTTGATGTCGGATTTCTGTTTGCAACTGGTACAACGACATTTTCCGCAACTGCCTTTTCCGTTTGCACATCGCC
>CANGAW010000062.1 GCA_947451925.1 Burkholderiales bacterium
GCTTGCCGATACTGACAAAGTCTTCGTAATTTTCTTCTCGCGTACAAATTGCTAAAACTTTTTCATGTGACATATTTTCCAATTGCCGTAAAAAAAGCCACTCCAAAGAGTGGCTTTTCAATGCTATGCGTTGCTAATTAAATCGGCACTAGGCCGATTAAGAATTAGAACGATTTTGCCAGACCAACCGACAGAATCGACTTGGTTGAACCACCGGAGTTATCATTTGCTGCAACGCCAGTTGCTTCACTAAAGTGGCTGTAGTTAGCGTAAGCAAACGTCGATTTCGAGAACGTGTACTGAGCCGACACGCTGGTCATGCTATACATTGAAGCATTGCGAGCATAGGTCAGGCCGCCGGAGATCGCGCCGATCAGTGGCATCGAAGCACCAACCATGTAGCCGGTTGAGTCGAAAGAACCTTTGTTGCTGCCGTATGCGCCGTTGATGCGCACGTCACCAATAGTGGTGTTTGCAGCGACAACCGTGTTCGAGCCAACTGCGGACTCAGAATTCACATCTTGGTAAGAAATCGATGCATTGATCGCGCCAAATGAAGCGACTGCATTGATTGCGTTGTATTTTTCTGAACCAGCTACCGAGCTGTTGCCGATAGCACGAGTCAGACCGTGGACGCTTACACCACCAACGTTTGCAGACAGGCTGATTGCGTCAGGGATAAAGAAGCCGCCAGCTGATTCGGTTGTGCCGGCCAAAGTACCGCCGTTGACCAGGAACAGACCTGGTACGAATACGCCATTGCCGCCAACAGCTGTTGCACCAACCAGCTCACCAGCGATGAATGGAGAGATTTGGGTACCGAGAGTTGCGCCCAGAACGCCGTTGCTGATACCAACGTTGGCTGCACGGTTAAACAATACGGTTGCGCCGCTTTCACCAAAACCAACATTGCCGCCGTTAGCGGTGGAACCGTCGTTGCCGGTGTAGCCAGCTTCGAGGTTGAACGTTGCTTTCAGACCGCCGCCCAGATCTTCCGAGCCTTTGAAGCCAATGATGCTACCGGCGCTGTTACCTGCGCCACCCAGGAAGGTGCCGTTATCGGTATGCACAACGGATACGTCAGCGGTACCGTAAACGGTGACGCCTTCAGCCAAAGCTGCGGACGAAGCGACCAAAGCCAGAGCGGCCAGTGCAAATTGAGTCTTTCTCATTTCATAATCTCCAAAATGTTGTAATGCTAAAATTTCGCCTCTGCCGAACGTTCGCCAAAACGGTTAACGCAGCTTCGTACGACTCTTTCAGACCATGGGATCCAAAAGTCAACCTGCATTGAAGCAAATGTGAGTCGTTAGGGCAAAGATAATTTTTTGTCTGAGGAAATTTTCTCGAAATTCCGTCGTTTAAAAGCAACACTAAGGCTGCATTTATTGGTAAAGTGGCAAAATAATGAGCATCGATGCACTAATTAATAGTTTTGATCGAACTTTGCGAGTGATCACCGGCGTCACCGTTGCTGATCGCCCGAACCCCGCAAATTCCACGTCTGCCTGTGCGTTAAACGAAGTTGAACGTAGGCAAAGCGCCGGCCTGATGCGTGTTAATCATGTCGGTGAAGTCTGCGCGCAGGCACTCTATGAGGCGCAAAGCCTGTTTGCGCAAACAGCGGCGACCCGCAAGCAGTTCGAGTTGGCCGGGCGGGAAGAGATGGATCACTTGGCCTGGACCGCTGAACGGCTCAAAGAGTTGGGCGCACGGCCCAGTTTGTTAAATCCGCTCTGGTATGCGGCCTCGTTTTTATTGGGGGCGGTCGCGGCAAAGACCGGAGACGCGAACAGTCTGGGTTTTGTGGTGGAGACCGAGCGTCAGGTGGAAGCCCATCTGAACCGGCACTTGACAGACTTGCCGGAAAGCGACGTCCGTTCGCGGGCGATTGTTGCGCAAATGCGGGACGATGAAATTGCCCATGGCGCAGCCGCCCAGGAACTTGGCGCCACTACCTTGCCTGCGCCGGTTCGCTCCGGCATGCAGATTGTGTCCAAAGTCATGACGGCAACGGCCTACTACATATAGAAGGGTAGCCTTGGCGCTTTTGTCTCCAAGGCTTCTTACTTTATTAGTTAGTCTGCTGAGACTGCTTCTGCGTTGTCGTCAATGATCTCGAACGAGTGGGTCATCTCGGCGGTTTTTTCCAGCATGATCGAGGCAGAGCAGTATTTCTCATGTGAGAGCTTGATGGCTCTTTCTACCAGGTTGGCTTTCAGGTTGCGGCCGCGTACGCTGAAGTGAAAATGCACTTTGGTAAAAACCTTGGGGTCTTTCTCTGCGCGCTCTGACTTTAAAGTCACATCGCAGCCACGAATGTCCTGGCCGCTTTTGCGCAGAATCAGCACCACGTCATAAGCCGTGCAGCCGCCGGTTCCTGCCAGTACGACTTCCATCGGTCTTGGCGCCAGATTGCGTCCGCCGCCCTCGGGCGCGCCGTCCATTGTGACTAAATGGCCAGAGCCGGTTTCGGCGATAAAGGTCATGCCGGACAATCCGGCCCAGCGTACGGTGCATTCCATGGTGTTTCTCACAAGTTGGTGAACAGCCGATATTGTAAAGCTTTGGCTTCAACAGACCGTCTGGCCGGTCGATTTTCCAGCGTGGTTCAGGCAGGTTTCAGCAAAAATTGACGGCAAGCCCTTGAAAACACTATAATCGCCGGTTCCCCGGTTTGTTTTGGGGGAAATAAGGCAGCGTCCGCAAAGCCGGCAGGAGTGAACTTCCACGATGAGAAGGCATTCTGCGCCAAAACTGCGGAACCACCATTTACCAGCAATTTTTTAGGATTCATCATGAAAACCTTCTCCGCCAAAGGCCACGAGGTCAAGCGCGACTGGTTCGTGATTGACGCGACGGACAAAGTACTCGGACGTGTTGCCAGCGAAGTGGCACGCCGACTGCGCGGCAAGCATAAGCCAGAATTTACTCCTCACGTTGATACGGGCGATTTCATCGTTATTATTAACGCCGGCAAGCTGCGCGTCACAGGCAAAAAAGCCACTGACCGCACCTATTTCCGTCACTCCGGGTATCCGGGCGGAATTTACGAAACCAATTTCCAGAAAATGCAGCAGCGTTTTCCAGGTCGTGCGCTCGAGAAAGCTGTCAAGGGCATGCTGCCTAAAGGCCCGCTCGGTTACGCAATGATCAAGAAGCTGAAGGTTTATGCAGAGGCTACGCATCCGCATACCGCGCAGCAGCCCAAGGCTCTCGAATTCTAAGGAACAGACATGATCGGTAACTATAACTACGGAACCGGCCGTCGCAAGAGTGCGGTGGCTCGTGTTTTCATCAAAGTTGGCACTGGCAAGATTATGGTCAACGGTAAAGTGGCTTCAGAATACTTTTCCCGCGAAACTGGCCTGATGGTCATTCGTCAGCCACTCGAGCTGACCAATAATGTCGAACGTTTCGACATCATGGTCAATGTGCACGGTGGTGGCGAGTCCGGCCAAGCTGGTGCAGTTCGTCACGGCATTACCCGTGCCTTGATTGACTACGATGCAACGCTGAAGCCAGAACTGTCGAAAGCCGGTTTTGTCACCCGTGATGCACGTGAAGTCGAACGTAAAAAAGTCGGTCTGCGCAAAGCACGTCGCGCAAAGCAATTCTCGAAGCGTTAATCCGCGGATTCAGTCGAGTCGAAAGCCGCCGGGTTCGCGCCTGGCGGCTTTTTTTTGTCTTCGGCATGTCATTGCCAGCACTTAAAATGGCAAGCTGAGTGAAGCCTTCAATAGGGGAAGTAAAGATGATCAAGATTGGCATCGTCGGTGGCACCGGCTACACCGGCGTCGAGTTATTGCGGATTTTAGCGGCCCATCCACAGGCAGAATTAAGCGTGATTACCTCGCGCAAAGAAGACGGCATGCCGGTAGCCGAAATGTTTCCTTCCTTGCGTGGTCATGTATCGCTGGCATTCTCGGCCCCTGAAAAAGCCCGGCTTGATCAGTGCGACGTGGTGTTCTTTGCCACACCCCACGGCGTGGCCATGGCGCAAGCGCGCGAATTGCTGGCTGCCGGCGTGAAAGTCATTGATCTGGCGGCAGATTTCCGTATTAAAGATACCGCCGTGTTCGAGCAATGGTATGGCATGCCGCACAGCTGTCCTGACCTGCTCGAAGAGGCCGTCTATGGACTGCCCGAAGTCAATCGCGAAGCTATTCGTAACGCGCGTTTGATCGGTTTGCCCGGTTGTTATCCGACTTCGATGCAATTGGGTTTTGCGCCGTTGCTGGCCCAGGGCAAGCCTTTGGTCAATGAAGCCTCCTTGATTGCCGACTGTAAATCCGGTGTTTCCGGTGCCGGACGCAAAGCCGAGATTCCTGCTTTACTGGCCGAAGCCTCGGATAACTTCAAGGCCTATGGCGTCAAAGGTCATCGCCATCTGCCAGAAACCGTGCAAGGACTGGAAGCCATTGCCCAACGCAAGGTCGGTCTGACCTTTGTGCCGCATCTGGTGCCGATGATTCGCGGTATTCATTCAACGCTGTACGCCAGTATTTTGCCTGAGGCGCGGGGCACTGATTTTCAGGCTTTGTACGAAGCCCATTACCGCAATGATCCTTTCGTTGATGTGCTGCCCGCCGGCAGCCATCCGGAAACGCGTTCGGTGCGGGCGTCGAATATGCTGCGCATTGCTTTGCACCAGCCGGCTGGCAGCGATCAACTGGTCATTCTGGTAGTAGAAGACAATCTGGTTAAAGGTGCGGCAGGGCAGGGCGTGCAGTGTATGAACATTATGTTTGGCCTCGATGAAACGACGGGCCTGCGTCACGTACCAGTTATGCCTTAAGCTTTTGTAAATAAAGCTGTTGTTCGCTAATCTCCATGCAGTCGGCAGGGTTGAATTCCGTTCAAGAGCGCGCATAATCATGGTGTTCGCTGTTTGGCACGCTTAGTGCCGGACAGCCCCATTCCCCGGCCTCAGCGGGGAAATCGACGGAGGGCTATAATCCGGCCTTCTTGATTCACCCAGCAGGAGCGTGAAAAATGAATGCAGTCACTGAAATGCCAACAAGTCCTATCCTCTTTACCGATAGCGCGGCGAGCAAAGTCGCCCAGCTCATAGAAGAAGA
Organism: Burkholderiales bacterium; assembly: GCA_947451925.1. Taxonomy (GTDB): domain Bacteria; phylum Pseudomonadota; class Gammaproteobacteria; order Burkholderiales; family Burkholderiaceae_D; genus Pernthalerella. Next base: position 5,082 of record CANGAW010000062.1, read on the forward strand.
AGGCAATCCGGATCTGAAACTGCGCGTGTTTGTTCAAGGTGGCGGTTGTTCAGGTTTTCAATACGGTTTCACCTTTGATGAAATCGTTAATGAAGACGACACCACGATGGACAAAAACGGCGTGCAGTTGTTGATCGACTCGATGAGCTATCAATATCTGATTGGCGCTGAAATTGATTACAAAGATGATCTCGAAGGCGCGCAGTTCGTCATCAAAAATCCGAACGCAACCACAACTTGCGGCTGCGGTTCGTCATTTTCGGCCTGATTTTCCGGGACGTTCTTCATCAATGAAAAAGCGCGGATGATTCCGCGCTTTTTTGTTTTTACGCTGGATACAGCGCACCTAATATTCGCGGGCCCCGCGCTCCCGTCACTGCGGGTAAATTCCCCGGCAGCCGGTCGCAAAAGCGCGCAGCCAGCCAGGCAAACGCCAGTGCCTCGACTTCCCCCGGCGCCACACCCAAAGTCTCAGTGCTGCTTACCGGCATAGGCAAGGCCTGCTGCAGCAAAGTCATCAACTGGGTATTGCGTACGCCACCCCCACAAACATAAACCGCCGCTGTCTCTGCTGCGTAATGCGAAATGGCGTCGCTTATGCAAAGGGCAGTAAAAGCCGTAAGCGTGGCTTGTACGTCTTGCGGCGCTAACGCGGGCTGGCTGGCTAAAATGTTTGCCAGCCATTGCGTGTGAAACAGATCACGGCCCGTGCTTTTGGGTGGAGGAAGCTGAAGGAAGGGCTCGGCCATGAAAGCGGCCAGTAAAGCGGGTACCACCGTGCCTGTTGCTGCCCACTGTCCGTCTTCGTCAAAATCGCGGCCAAGATGCTGATGGATCCAGCCGTCCATCAGCATATTGCCTGGCCCCGTATCGAAGCCACTAACCGTGCCATCTGCTTTGAGGATACTGATATTGCTGATGCCGCCAATATTGACCACCACGCGCGTCTCTGTGACGCTGCCAAAACAAGCCTGATGAAATGCCGGCACCAGCGGCGCACCCTGGCCGCCAGCTGCCACATCCCGGCTGCGAAAATCAGCCACGACATCAATGCCTGTTAGTTCGGCCAACAAGGCCGGATTATTGATTTGCCGGGTGTAGCCGCTGGCTGGCAGATGGCGGATGGTCTGGCCGTGCGCGCCGATGGCTTTGACTGCGCTGGCAGGGATGCCGGCTTGTTGCAAAAGCGCATGCACGCATGCCGCATAAAGTTGGGCCACCTGATTGGCAGCCAGGGCTTCACGGTGGATTTCGTTTTCGCCCGGCGCTTGCAGCGCCATCAAGGCCTGTTTCAAGTCGTCGGGGAAAGGCAGGTAGGCGGCAAATTGTTTGCCGCTCAATGAGGTCAGAATGCCGTCAACACCGTCAAGACTGGTGCCCGACATCAGGCCAATAAAAAATGCATTGTCGGGCGCCTCAGAGGCTATGGACATCGCTCAGTGAACCTGTGGCGCTCAGCGTGAAGCGACTTGCAACTGACCCGGCGTCAGCAGCGCAAAACGGTGATTCATGTCATTGGCCAGGCCACGGAAATTTTGCAGTTCGATGCCAGCCAGAGCCTGGGTGTGCGGAACAGCGATCGAATTCGGATCACGCGCATCATTATTGACGCGGAATTCATAATGCAGATGCGGTCCGGTCGACCAGCCGGTGGTACCGACATAACCGATCACTTCACCTTGCGACACGCGCGTGCCGCGGTGTATGCCGGCTGCCATCCGGCTCATGTGTGCATAGGCAGTTGAATAGACCGAGCCGTGCTGAATCAAAATCACATTGCCATAGCCGCCCTGGGTGCCGGCGAATTCAACCACGCCATCGCCTGCTGCGCGAATCGGGGTACCGATCGGTGCGGCAAAATCAATGCCCTTGTGCTGTTTCCACTGGCCTGAAATCGGATGAATGCGCAACGAAAAACCTGATGTCACACGAGAAAACTGCAAGGGTGATTTGAGGAATGCTTTCTTCAGTGATTTGCCTTGCGGATCAAAATAGCCACCCTGATCGCCGCCCGGCTTGACGAACCAGACCGCTTGCCTGGTTTTGCCCGCGTTACGGAATTCGGCTGCCAGTACACGACCGCTGCGAACATACTCGCCGTCCTGCCACAGGGTTTCATAGACCACATTGAAACGGTCGCCGCGGCGCAGGTCAGAAGCAAAGTCTATATCGGCAGAAAACATCTCGACGATTTGCGAAGCCACGGCGTCCGGCACTTGCGCCGCATCCGTTGCTGCAAAGAGGGAAGAATGAATTTCGCCAGAACGCATTTCAGTGCGACGCTCCAGCACCGCATCGACTTGCTGGGCAGCGAAGCCTTTGTTGTTTCTGCTGACGACCAATTTTTTGGTCTGGTCTTTTCCATCTGTAAAAATGGTGGTGGCCGACAGCAATTTTCCGTCTGCCGTCAGACTGGCCTGTATACGGCGACCAGGACGCAAATGCAGCAGGCCGCGAGCGGTGGCATCCGACTTGATAAATGCCGTTGCCTGCGCATCGTCGACGCCCAGACGGTCAAGCAAATCTGCCAGGCTGTCGCCCGGGCGCACGCGCTCTTCGCTGACGAAGGGCTGAGCAGGTTTGCCCAGGGTTGCAATCTGGGTTGCCAGATCCGGCAAGGCCAGCTCTTCAACTTTACGGGTGACAGGCAGGTCGGCAGCGTCTGGCAGGGGAGCCACGCCGGCTGCGCCAAAGGCGATAAAGGTCAGGCCCAATGCCGATGCCGAAACCACGCGAACTTTGCGGGATGAAAAAATTGTTGATCGGATAGCCGACCCTACTTGAAGTAATTTGTCTTGAATACGCATGCAATAGGCTAGAATTTGGCGTTTTTCGGCAGGTAAAATTTACCCGGCTGTTTAACTCACAGCAAAACGGAACAGCCATTATACCAAAGCTGACCCCGCTCTTTATTGCAAATATAAAAACACTTATGGACGTCAATTCTTCGTTTAAAACCGCACCGTTGAACCAGTCTGGTGCGCCGACATCTTTATTGCCTCTTTCCGAGGCGGTGCAGGCTGCGCTTGCCATCATCAAACGGGGTGTCGATGAACTCCTGATCGAATCCGAGTTTGCACAAAAGCTGGCAAATTCAGAGCGAACAGGTCAACCCTTGCGCGTGAAACTGGGACTCGACCCTACCGCAGCAGACCTGCATCTGGGCCACACCGTCGTACTGAACAAGATGCGACAGCTGCAAGATCTGGGCCACACCGTCATATTTCTCATTGGTGACTTCACCTCGATGATTGGCGACCCAACCGGCCGCAACATCACCCGGCCGCCGCTGACCCGTGAACAGATTGAAGCTAACGCCAAGACCTATTTCGCGCAGGCCAGTCTGGTACTCGATCCGGCGCGCACCGAAATCCGCTACAACTCGGAATGGTGTGATCCGCTGGGCGCGCGCGGCATGATCGAACTTTCCTCGCGTTATACCGTCGCACGCATTCTGGAGCGCGAAGATTTCACCAAGCGATTCAAAGCCGGCACGCCCATCTCTGTGCATGAACTGCTGTATCCGCTGATGCAGGGTTACGACTCGGTGGCGCTGAAGTCCGATCTGGAAATTGGTGGCACCGACCAGAAATTCAATTTGCTGGTCGGCCGTGAGCTGCAAAAAGACTATGGCCAGACCCCGCAATGCATTTTGACCATGCCGCTGCTTGAAGGCCTGGACGGCGTGGAAAAAATGTCCAAGTCCAAAGGTAATTACATTGGCATTACCGAGCCAGCTAACACCATGTTTGCCAAAATCATGAGCATCTCGGATGTGATGATGTGGCGCTATTACGAACTCTTGTCCTTCCGCTCAATTGCGGACATTAGCCAGTTCAAGACCGAAGTCGAAGCCGGGCGCAACCCGCGTGACATCAAGGTATTGCTGGCGCAGGAAATTGTTACGCGCTTCCATACGGCGCAAGCCGCCGAGGACGCCTTGGCCGACTTCAATCATCGCGCCCGCGGCGGGATTCCCGATGAAGTGCCTGAAGTCAGCTTATCAGGCGCGCCGCTGGGCATTGGCCAATTGTTAAAGCTGGCCAATCTGTGCGCTTCTTCGTCCGAAGCCTTGCGTATGGTTGAACAAGGTGGGGTAAAAATCGATGGCGCAGCGGTCAGTGACAAGACACTGAAAGTCGAAGCAGGCAACTTCGTTGTGCAGGTTGGCAAGCGTAAATTTGCGCGAGTCACGCTCTCTTGATCGCTCTTTTACAGCGCGTTCGTCAGGCCAGCGTCGAGGTGGACGGTGAAAAGATTGCACAGATCAGTCAGGGACTCCTGGTGCTACTGTGCGCCGAAAAGGGCGACACGGACAAAGAAGCCAATCAATTGCTAACGAAGCTGCTGTCTTATCGAGTGTTTGCTGATGAAGATGGCAAGATGAACCGCAGCCTGGCGCAAATGGAAGGCGGCTTGTTGCTGGTGCCGCAGTTCACGCTGGCAGCGGACACCCGCTCCGGCACCCGGCCTTCTTTCACGCCGGCCGCGCCCCCCGCAGAAGCCAGGGCCCTGTTTGATTATGTTGTTGAACAAGCCAGACAGCGTCATCCACTGGTGGAAACCGGCAGCTTCGGAGCGGACATGCAAGTGAGTTTGATCAATGACGGGCCGGTGACTTTCTGGCTGCAAGTGCCGGCCAGTATTGCCGCATAATTTAATCATGACCGACATCATTCTGATCCGCCACGGCGAAACCGACTGGAACCGTGTGCGTCGCATGCAGGGACACCTCGATATTGATCTTAATGCGCAGGGCCGCAGGCAGGCACAGGCCCTGGCCCAGGCACTGGCCGCAGAGCCGCCGGCTGTAATTTATGCCAGCGATTTACAGCGTGCGCGCGATACTGCGCAAGCGATTGCAGAGCATCATCAGATCACGGTGCAAATCGATCCGGCTTTGCGCGAGCGTTGCTATGGCGCTTTTGAAGGCCTGAAGTATGACGAAATCAGCAAGGCCTACCCGGAAGCCTTTGCCCAGTGGCGCGCGCGCGAACCGGATGCCCGTTTTCCTGCTGGCCAGCGGCAGGCCGAAACCCTGACCGAATTTTCACAGCGTGCCGTCGCCGCTGTTACCCGACTGGCACAACGCCATGCAGGCCAGAAAATAATTATCGTCACTCACGGTGGCGTGCTCGATTGCCTCTACCGCGCAGCAGAGAACATAGCGTTGACAGAAATGCGCGAAGTGCCAATGAAAAATGCCGCCATCAATCGCCTGCGCTGGACCGGGCTTGGCTTGCAGCTTACGCACTGGTCGCAAGTGGCGCATCTGGATGCCGCGGCATTAGACGAGATTGATCGTTGACACTGCGTCCCGCAAAAAGCTTTGCGGATAAAATACGTCTTTAGCCAAACGCCCAAACCTCCTGATGCAACTCGGTCCCTATCAACTTCGCAATAATGTCTTCGTCGCACCCATGGCGGGTGTCACAGACAGGCCGTTTCGCCAGCTTTGCAAAGAGCTGGGCGCAGGCTATGCGGTGTCCGAAATGGCCGCATCCAATCCGCGGGTGTGGGCCAGTGAAAAAAGCACCCGGCGCGTCAATCACGATGGCGAAATGGAGCCGAAAGCGGTGCAAATCGCCGGCGCAGATCCGGCCCTGCTGGCTGAAGCGGCGCGCTTCAATGTGGCCCGCGGTGCGCAGATTATCGACATCAACATGGGCTGTCCGGTTAAAAAAGTATGCAATAACTGGTGCGGCTCAGCCTTGCTGCAAAACGAAACATTGGTCGCCAGTATTTTAGAAGCGGTGGTCGCCGCCGTTGATGTACCAGTGACACTGAAGTTTCGTACCGGCTGGGACCGGCAGCACAAAAACGCGCTGACCATTGCCCGCATTGCCGAGCAAAGCGGGATTGCCATGCTGACCTTGCATGGCCGCACCCGCGCCGATGGTTATAGCGGGCTGGCTGAATACGACACCATCGCGGCGGTCAAAGCGGCGGTGGCCATTCCGGTCGTGGCCAACGGTGACATTGATAGCCCGCACAAAGCCAAATGGGTATTGGATCAGACCGGTGCCGACGCCGTCATGATTGGTCGTGCTGCGCAAGGCCGGCCGTGGATCTGCCGCGAGATTGATCATTTCCTGCGCACCGGTAACCTGTTGCCCGCACCGCTGATTGCAGAAGTGCGCGCACTGATGTCGCAACACCTGCTGGCTCACTATGCGTTTTATGGCGACTATCTCGGCGTTCGTACCGCACGCAAACACATAGGCTGGTATGTGCAAGCCTTGTCCGGTGGTGAAGCATTTCGCCGGCAAATGAATCTGCTGGAAGATTGCAATCTGCAACGCGCAGCCGTCGATGCCTTCTTTGAATCGCAGCTTGAGTTTGGCGAGCGGTTACAATACCTGCCCGCCACACAAAAGCTGGCGGCATAATACGCAACCATTCAGACCGTGGCGATTCGCATGAGCAAAGACAACATCCAGGAAGTCGTCAAAAAAAGTCTCGAAAAATATTTTCGGGATTTGGGCGAGCAACAGCCTTCTCGGGTTTACGAGATGGTCGTGTTCACCGTTGAAAAACCGGTGCTGGAAGCCGTCATGGCGCGCGCTGAAGGCAATCAGTCGCATGCTGCCGAGATGCTTGGCATTAATCGCAACACCTTGCGTAAAAAGCTACAACAACACGACCTGTTGTAAGTAAGGTCGCTTCTTTCCTTTTTTGTTTGTAAAAAATCCATGATCAAACAAGCATTAATTTCGGTTTCAGATAAAACCGGTGTGATCGAATTCGCCCGCGCACTCGCGGCGATGCATGTCAAACTGCTCTCCACCGGCGGTACGGCCAAACTGCTGGCCGACAATGGCCTGGCAGTGACGGAAGTGGCGGATTACACCGGCTTTCCGGAAATGCTCGATGGCCGGGTCAAAACCCTGCATCCAAAAGTGCACGGCGGCATTCTGGCGCGGCGCGATTTTCCCGAGCATATGGCAGCGCTGGCGCAGCATGCGATTCCCACCATTGATATGGTGGTGGTCAATCTGTATCCGTTTCAGCAAACCATCGCCAAAGAGCAATGCTCGCTGGAAGAGGCGATTGAAAATATCGACATCGGTGGTCCGGCCATGCTGCGATCCTCAGCCAAAAATCACAAAGACGTTGTCGTTTTGTGTGACCCTGCGGACTATGCGGGCGTGCTGGCCGAGATGCAGGCACAAGCCGATGTCAGCTATGAAACCCGTTTTGCGCTGGCCAAAAAAGTCTTTGCTCATACCGCGCAATATGACGGCGCCATCACCAATTATTTCAGTGCGTTAGGACCCGACCGTCTGCATGCAACGCGCTCAGCCTACCCGGACACATTGAACCTGCACTTTGAAAAAGTGCAGGACATGCGCTACGGCGAAAACCCGCATCAGTCGGCAGCGTTCTATCGCGACATCAAACCCGTTGATGGCGCGCTGGCCAATTATCGTCAGTTGCAGGGCAAAGAACTCTCCTATAACAACATCGCCGATGCCGATGCTGCGTGGGAGTGTGTAAAAACCTTTGACGGCAACGCCTGCGTCATCATCAAGCACGCCAATCCTTGCGGCGTGGCGCTGGGTGACAACGCATTGGCCGCCTATACGAAAGCCTTGCAGACTGACCCGACTTCTGCTTTCGGCGGCATCATTGCCTTTAATTGCGAATGCGACGGCAAGGCGGCAGAAGCCGTAGCCAAGCAGTTTGTGGAAGTATTGATTGCACCCTCGTTTACCGCTGAAGCGCGCAAAGTATTTGAAGCCAAACAGAATGTGCGGCTACTTGAAATTCCGCTGGCACGCCTGAGCAATGCGCTGGACTTCAAACGCGTCGGTGGTGGTTTGCTCTTGCAGTCGCCGGACACGAAAAATGTACAACTGGCCGAGCTGAAAATCGTCAGTAAAAAACAGCCAACCCCACAACAATTGCAAGACCTGATGTTTGCATGGCGGGTCGCCAAGTTCGTCAAATCTAATGCGATTGTTTTTTGCGGCAATGGCATGACGCTGGGCGTTGGTGCCGGGCAGATGAGTCGGGTTGATTCTGCGCGCATTGCCTCGATCAAGGCGCAAAACGCGGGCTTGCAATTGGCCGGTTCCGCTGTTGCGTCGGATGCCTTCTTCCCCTTCCGTGACGGTTTGGATGTGGTGGTGGCTGCGGGTGCGTCGGCCGTGATTCAGCCGGGTGGCTCCATGCGCGACCAGGAAGTCATTGATGCCGCTGATGAGCAGGGCGTGGTGATGGCGCTGACGGGGACGCGACACTTCCGGCATTGATGGAGCTTGTTGAAAGTCACTGGGTCCCAGCGTTCGCTGGGACGACGGTATTTATTGGTTTATCCCTAAAATGACCGTCATCCCGGCGCAGGCCGGGATCCAGTGACTTTCTAAATTAAGGCACAGACGATGGCCTATATATACATGCTTGCCAGTGGCAGAAATGGCACCTTGTACTTGGGTGTCACCAGCGACCTGATCAAACGCGTGTACGAACATAAATCAAAATTTGTCCCCTGTTTCACCAACAAATACCGCGTAGATCAGTTGGTTTGGTTCGAACAATCCGATTCCATTGTTTCTGCTATCGTCAGGGAGAAACAACTCAAGGCTTGGCGGCGTGAATGGAAAATTGCGTTGATAGAGAAGAGCAACCCCTACTGGCACGACCTCTATGAATCTTTGCATTAAATGATCATCCTCGGCATTGACCCCGGTTTACGCGTCACCGGCTTTGGCGTCATACGCAAAGACGGTCACAAGCTCGCCTACATTGCCTCCGGCACCATTCGCATTCCCGACGGTGATTTACCCTCGCGCCTGAAAGTCATTCTCGACGGTGTCGGTGAAGTAATTCGTTCCTATCAGCCTGAAGTCGCGGCGATTGAAAAAGTTTTTTCCAACGTCAATCCGCAATCCACCTTGCTGCTCGGTCAGGCCCGTGGCGCAGCCATTTGCGGGCTGGTGGCAGCTGGACTGCCGGTCTCCGAATACACGGCGCTGCAAGTCAAAAAAGCTGTGGTTGGCCAGGGCAAGGCGCAGAAAGCACAAGTGCAAGACATGGTGCAGCGGCTGCTGTTGCTCAAGGGCTTGCCGGGTACCGACGCGGCCGACGCCCTGGGTGTGGCGATCTGCCATGCTCATAGCGGCGCAGCCATGGCCGCACTGGCTACTTTTGCGCCGGCCATGGGTTTGAAGGGTTTGCGCGTCAAGGGTGGCCGCCTGATCGGCTAAGCCCTGCCTGCGGTATCATCCTGCCACTTTCACTGCGGGGTCTTCATCATGATAGGTCGTCTTTCCGGCGTACTGCTCGACAAAAATCCGGCGCAATTACTGGTTGACTGCAATGGCATCGGCTATGAAGTCAGCGTGCCGATGAGTACCTTCTACAATCTGCCCGGCCTTGGCGAAAAAGTCGTGCTGCTGACGCACTTTGTGGTGCGCGAAGACGCTAACCTGCTGTACGGTTTTGGCAGCGCTCAGGAGCGCGAAGTGTTTCGCCAGCTGATTAAAATTACCGGTGTCGGCGCACGTACGGCTTTGTCGCTGCTCTCCGGCATGTCCGTGGCCGAGCTGTCGCAAGCGGTTACGCTGCAAGAATCTGCACGCCTGACCAAAATCCCCGGCATTGGCAAAAAAACGGCCGAGCGTCTGCTGCTTGAACTCAAAGGCAAAGTGGGCGCTGACTTGGGTGCTGCCGGTATCAGCGTGCACGACAGCAGCAGCGATGTATTGAACGCCTTGCTGGCGCTCGGGTATTCCGACAAAGAAGCGCTGCTGGCAACCAAGCATGTGCCGGCCGGCAGTAGTGTGTCCGATGGCATACGCCATGCGTTGAAGGCGCTGTCCAAAGGCTGATTGCGCCGCTGTCAGGCTACAATGCAGGCATGAGCATACAGACCGACGATTTCAGCGAACAACGCATCATTGCCGCCACGCCGGTGTCGCCCAATGAAGAGGCGATCGAGCGGGCATTGCGTCCGCATAAGCTCGATGAATACGTCGGCCAGGAAAAAATTCGCGGCCAGCTCGAGATTTTCATTACCGCAGCCAAAAATCGCGGCGAGGCACTCGACCATACTTTGCTGTTTGGCCCGCCCGGTCTGGGCAAGACCACACTGGCACACATCATTGCGCGCGAAATGGGCGTGAATTTACGACAGACTTCCGGCCCGGTACTGGAGCGTGCGGGCGATCTCGCCGCACTGCTCACCAATCTCGAAGCCAATGACGTGTTGTTCATTGATGAAATCCACCGGCTCTCGCCGGTAGTGGAAGAAATTCTGTATCCGGCCTTGGAGGACTACCAGATCGACATCATGATCGGTGAAGGCCCGGCTGCGCGTTCTGTGCGGCTTGATCTGCAGCCCTTTACCTTAGTGGGTGCGACCACCCGCGCCGGCATGCTGACCAATCCGCTGCGCGACCGTTTCGGCATTGTCTCGCGGCTGGAGTTTTATACGCCGGAAGAACTGTCGCGCATCGTTACCCGCAGCGCCTCCTTGCTGCATGCGCCGATTGATGCCGATGGCGCCATTGAAATTGCCCGCCGCAGTCGTGGCACGCCGCGCATTGCCAATCGCTTGCTGCGTCGCGTGCGTGACTATGCAGAAGTCAAAGGCAAGGGCGACATTACCAAAGCCATGGCCGATGCCGCAC
>CANGAW010000063.1 GCA_947451925.1 Burkholderiales bacterium
ACGCCGGGTCGGTCCGGACCAAACCGAGTGGGCCTTGTCGGCTGTTCCCCTGGGCGGTTACGTCAAAATGCTGGATGTGCGCGAAGAAGACACTGGTGAGATTGCCGCTGCTGACCTGCCGCGCGAATTTACCCGACAGCCAGTCTATAAACGCATCGCCATCGTGGCCGCCGGACCGTTGTCGAATTTTTTGCTGGCGATCCTGATTTTTGCCGGTTTGTACAGCTATGGCATTCCGGAGCCGGTAGCGCGTCTCGGCGTTGCTGCTGAATCGATCGCCGCGCACGCCGGATTGCGTTCCGGTGACCTGGTAGTGGCCGCCAATGGCGAGCCGATTCGGGCCTGGCCGGATTTGCGCTGGACCTTGTTGCAGTCGGCAATGCATGGTGAGGTCGTCAGTCTGGACATACTTCGTTCGCTTGACGATGGTATTGAACAAAAAATTTCGCTGAGTTTGCCGATGGCGGTGATCGATACCGCTGATATTGATGCGCAGTTAGTCAAGCATCTGGGTCTGGATCTGGCGCGACCCAAGCCGCAGCTAGGCCAGATCTTGCCTGGTGGTGCTGCCGCTCGTGCCGGTCTGAAGGCGGGCGATGTGATTGTCCGCATCAACGACCAGCCCGTCGCCGATGGCCTGGCTTTAATTGAGCGCCTGCAGGCTTCAGCTGGCCAGTCTTTGCAAATGACGATCATGCGCGATGGGCAGACCTTGGCGCTTCCTGTCGTGCCTGACGCGGAACAACTCAATGGTAAAACGGTAGGCCGCATCAAGGCTCAGGTTGACATGCGCATCGCGATGACGACCTCGAGTGTTGCACCGATGGCGGCGTTGACTAAAGCGGTCAGGAAGACCTGGGACACCAGTAGCATGACCCTGACCATGCTTGGCAAGATGATAACTGGCGAGGCTTCATTAAAAAACATTACAGGGCCGATTACGATTGCCGACTACGCTGGCCAGACAGCGCGCATTGGTGCGATTAGTTTTTTGTCCTTCATCGCCTTCATCAGCATCAGTCTCGGGGTGATGAATTTGCTACCGATTCCCGTTCTGGACGGGGGCCATTTGTTGTATTATTCGCTGGAACTTTTAACTGGACGGCCTGTGCCAGAGCGTGTAGCTGAAATCGCGCAACGCGCTGGTTTGGGCATCTTGCTGCTCTTGATGGCAGTGGCCATGTTTAATGACATTGTCCGCCTGGTTCAGTAAAGTTCTTGCGAAGCCGGACTTGTCCGGACTGACAAAAAATATCTCAAAGCTTAGCTAATGAAATTTGATTCCGAGCGCCAGTCGCTGCCTTTCTTCCCACGCCGTCTGATTGCCATTGCCGCGTTTTCGCTCTTTAGCGCGCATGCTCTGGCAGTCGAGCCGTTCAAGGTCAAAGATATTCGGGTAGAAGGCATACAAAGAACCGAAGCCGGTACCGTGTTTAGTTATTTGCCGGTGCGTGTGGGCGACACCTTCAATGACGAAAAGGCATCGACCGCTATCAAGGCGCTGTATGCCACCGGTTTTTTCAAGGATGTGCGGATTGAAGTCGATGGCGATGTGCTGGTGGTGCTGGTAGAAGAGCGCCCGGCGATTGCCAATGTCGATTTCACCGGCACCAAAGAATTCGACAAAGCGCAGCTGATCAAGTCATTGAAGGAAATTGGTCTGGGTGAGTCGCGCATTCTGGACAAGTCTCTGGTCGACCGCGCCGAGCAGGAACTCAAGCGCCAGTATTTGTCGCGTGGCCTGTATGGCGTGCAGATTACCAGCACGGTGACGCCGATTGAACGTAATCGTGTCAATGTCAGTTTTGCGGTGGATGAGGGCGTGGTCGCGCGCATCAGGCAAATCAACATCGTGGGCAGCAAAGCCTTTTCCAAAAGCGAATTACAGGACCAGTTAAAACTGTCCACTTCCGGCTGGTTTACCTGGTACAGCAAGTCGGACCAATACTCGAAGCAAAAACTGGCGGGCGATATTGAAGCCCTGCGTTCGTTTTACCTGAACCGCGGTTATCTGGAAATGCAGATTGAATCGACGCAGGTATCGATTACCCCGGACAAAAAAGATATTTTCGTCACCATCAATATCAAGGAAGGCGAAAAATTCCAGGTCGCCGGCATTAATCTCGAAGGTGAATTGTTAGGCCGTAAAGAAGAGCTTTCCTCTCTGGTCACGCTGAAAAAAGGCGAAGCGTATTCCGGCGAGAAAATGAACGTCAGTATCAAAAAAATCAGTGAGCGCATGGGCGTGTTTGGCTATGCGTTTGCCAACGTCAATGCCAGCCCTGAAATCAATCGTGAAAAAAATGAAGTCAGCTTTACGATTTTTATCGATCCGGGCAAACGTATTTATGTGCGCCGCATTAATATCACCGGCAACGACCGCACCCGTGATGAAGTGATTCGCCGCGAGTTCCGTCAAAACGAAAGTTCCTGGTATGACGGCGACAAAATCCGTTTATCCAAAGACCGTCTGGGTCGCCTGGGCTTTTTCACCGATACGAATATTGAAACACCGGAAGTGCCAGGCACACCCGATCAGGTTGATCTGAATGTCGCCGTGACTGAAAAACCAACGGGTAACATCATGATTGGCGCCGGTTTTTCCAGCAGCGAAAAACTGACGCTGACTGGCTCGATCAATCAGGCCAACGCCTTCGGTAGTGGTAACAACATCGGTATTAACGTCAACACCAGCAAGGTGTTCCGCACCATTGCACTGTCACATACCAATCCGTATTTCACCGATGATGGCGTCAGCCGCACAGTGGAAGTTTTCCTGCGCACCTCACGTCCGCCACTGTATCTGACGACGACCGATTATCGGGTGCAGACTTATGGTGCGAACATGAATTTCGGCGTGCCTTTGTCCGAGTTTGACCGCATCTTCATGGGCGCCGGCATCGAGCGTACCAACGTCGAAACATTCTCTAACAGCCCGGACCGTTACCGCAAATTTGTCGCCGAAAATAATGGTGGCACCTACGATCCTGTGACTGATCCCAATTCTGGTATCGGCAGTGCCAATACCTTGGCCGTACCGTTGACGCTGGCATGGCAGCGGGATAACCGCGACAGCGCGCTGATTCCGACCAAGGGCCACTTCCGTCGTGCCAATTTTGAAATTTCGCCGGCAGGTTCGTCGAGTTACTACCGTACGACTTACCAGGAACAGTACTTCACGCCTTTGCCTTATTTCAGCTCCGTCATCTTTGCGTTGAATGGCGAAGTCAATTACGGTGCCGGTATCGGTAACAGCGTCTATCCTATTTTCAAAAACTACTATGCCGGTGGTATTGGTTCTGTTCGTGGTTATCAGGCCGGATCATTGTCGGTGACAGGCCAGAGCCTGGCATCGACCTCGACGACCACGGTGAATTTGCCCATTGGTGGTCAGGCCAGACTGATCTTCAATGCAGAACTGCAGTTGCCATTTCCTGGCAGCGGAACCGATCGCAGCTTGCGCTGGTTTACCTTTTTCGACGCCGGTCAGGTCTTTAATCCGCAGGATGGCGAACACATCAATCTGAGCGACATGCGCTACAGTACAGGCTTGGGTATTAGCTGGATTTCGCCGGTCGGACCGTTGAAATTATCCTTGGGTCGTCCGATGAACCCTAAAACTTTTGACCGTACCCAGAGTTTCCAGTTTCAGTTAGGAACAGGATTCTGAGCTTGAGGTCGATTAGGTACAATTGAGTAGTGGCATAATAGAATTTTGCATATTGGAGAGTGAATTGAATTTGGCACTGAAAAACATCATGGTTCTGCCGGCTGGCATTGCCCTGGCTGCATGTCTTTCGTTTTCTGTTCAAGCAGAAGAAATTAAAATCGGCTTCGTCAGTACCGAGCGCATTTTCCGCGATGCGGCGCCGGCAAAAGCGGCAACGGCCAAACTCGAGCAAGAATTTTCCAAGCGTGAAAAAGATCTGCAGGAACTCGCCGCACGGGTGAAGGCTTCGGCAGAAAAGCTGGAAAAAGATGCGCCGGTGATGGCCGATGGTGACAAAATCAAACGTCAACGCGAACTGACCGAAATGGATAAAGACTTTCAGCGTCGTCAGCGCGAGTTCCGCGAAGACCTGAATCAACGTCGTAATGAAGAGCTGGCCATTGTGCTGGAACGGGCGAACAAGGTCATCAAGCAAATTGCTGAAACCGAAAAATACGATGCCGTCTTTCAGGAAGCCGTGTATTCAAGCCCGCGCATTGACATTACCGACAAAGTTCTAAAAGCCCTCAATAAATAATCCGGAGCAAACCGCCATGAGCACTCGACTGGGTAGTTTGGTCGAAAGCTTGGGCGGGAAGTTGATTGGCGATCCGGAGCTGGCACTATCCGGTATCGCGCCGCTTGATGCCGCAGGCGCGGCGCACATCACTTTTCTGTCCAATTCCAAGCTTCGCCAGCAGGCCGCTTCATCGAAGGCCGGCGCGATGATCTTGTCAGCTGAAAATCATGCATTGCTTGCCGCATCCTTTGGCGGCTCGGTGGTGATTGCTGAAAACCCTTACGCCTATTTTGCGAGGGCAGCGCAATTTTTCCAGTCGCGTGATGCAGAACCCGTGCTACCCGGCATTCATGCCACTGCCGTGATCGATGCGAGCGCACAGATTGCAGCCTCGGCCACGATCGGCCCGCATGTGACCATTGAAGCCGGTGCCATCATTGGTGAACATTGTGTCGTTGGTGCCGGCTGCTACATTGGTCGCAAAGCCATGCTCGGAGCGGCAACGGTGCTGCATCCGAATGTGAGCTTGCTGGCTAACTGCCGCATTGGCTTGCGCGGGCTGGTGCAGTCAGGCGCCGTGATTGGCGGCGACGGCTTTGGCTTTGCGAACGACGGCGGCAAATGGATCAAGATACCGCAAACCGGCGGCGTCAGAATTGGTGACGATGTGGAGATTGGCGCCAACACCACCATTGACCGCGGTGCGCTGGAAGACACCGTGATCGAAGATGGCGTCAAACTTGATAATCAGATTCAGATTGGCCACAACTGCGTCATCGGTGCGCACACCGCGATGGCTGGTTGCGTAGGCGTTGCCGGTAGCGCAAAAATCGGCAAGCACTGCACCTTTGGTGGTGCGGCCATGATTCTTGGTCATCTGACGATTGCCGACCACGTGCATATTTCTTCCGGCAGTCTGGTTTCGCGCTCGATTGCACAGGCTGGTCAGTACACCGGTTTTTATCCGCTGGCTAAAAATGCGGACTGGGAAAAGACCGCCGCGATTGTTCGCAATCTGGACCGCATGCGCGACAAATTGCGCGAGATGGAAAAGACCATTCAGACGCTGACAACGAAACAAAATTCATCTTCATAAAAGATTGTGTCAAATCCAATGAACATCCTCGATATTAATCAGATCAAGCAATACCTGCCGCACCGTTATCCGATGTTGCTGGTTGACCGTGTGCTGGACTGGGAGTCCGGCAAGAGCATTACGGCGATTAAAAACGTCAGCATTAATGAAGAATTTTTTAATGGCCATTTCCCGCACAAACCGGTGATGCCGGGCGTGCTGATGATTGAAGCACTGGCGCAAACCTCGGCATTGCTGGCCTTCCTGACGATGGGGCAAAAGCCGGACGACAATGCGGTGGTGTATTTTCTGGGCATCGATGGCGCGCGCTTCAAGCGTCCTGTCGAGCCGGGCGACCAGCTCCGCATGCAGGTGGAAATCATCCGGCAATCTCGCGGCATCTGGAAATTTAAAGCATTGGCTACGGTTGATGGCCAGACCGCTGTCGAAGGCGAGCTGATGTGCACCATGCGCAGCATTGCTGACGCGACTGTGGCGCCATAAACATGGCAATCATTCATCCGACTGCCCTAGTCGATTCGAAAGCCTCACTGGACAGCGATGTCGAGGTCGGCCCTTACAGCATTATCGGGCCTGATGTCGTCATTGGTGCTGGTAGCCGTATCGGTCCGCATGTGGTGATCGAGGGCCTAACCACGATCGGTAAAGACAACCGGTTTTTTCAGTTTTCATCGATAGGCGCCGCGCCACAAGATAAAAAATATCAGGACGAGCCAACACGTCTGGAGATTGGCGACCGCAACACCATCCGCGAATTTTGTACCTTCAATCGTGGCACCGTACAAGACGGTGGCGTAACTCGCGTTGGCAACGATAACTGGATGATGGCCTATGTCCACCTCGCCCATGACTGCCAGATTGGCAACCACACCATTTTTGCCAACAATGCGCAGCTCGCCGGCCATGTACAGGTCGGGGACTGGGCCATCATGGGCGGCTTTTCCAACGTCCATCAGTTTTGCAAGATCGGCGCGCATGCGATGGTCGGCATGAGCACCAGCCTGACTCAGGATGTGCCGCCATTTGTCATCTTGTCGGGCAACCCCGCAGCAGCTCACGGCATCAATACCGAAGGCTTGAAGCGGCGCGGCTTTTCGCGCGAGGCAATTGCCATGATTCGTCATGCCTACAAACTGATTTACAAATCCGGACTGACACTGGACCAAGCCAAGCTGGCGCTGGCAGAGGAAGAACAGAATGATCCTGTCCATGCGCCGCATGTACAGTTGATGCGTGAATTTTTACAGAATGCGAGTCGTGGCATTGTCCGCTAATCTTTCCATAGGCATGGTGGCAGGGGAGCCTTCCGGCGACTTGCTGGCCAGTCGATTGTTGTCAGGCTTGCGCCCCATGTTGCCTGACACCCGTATTCACGGCATAGGCGGGCCTGAGATGGCCGAGCATGGTTTCATCAGCGACTTCCCTATGGAGAAGCTGTCGGTGCGCGGCCTGTTTGAAGTACTGCTGCATTACAACGAAATCAAGGGCATCCGTAACCGGTTGCAGGCGCAGTTGTTACAAGAACGTCCTGCGGCTTTTGTGGGCATTGATGCGCCGGACTTTAATCTCGATCTCGAAATCGTTTTGAAAAATGCGGGCATCCCGACCCTGCATTTCATCAGTCCGTCGATCTGGGCCTGGCGGCGCGAACGGATCAAAAAAATTGCCCGTGCGGTGACGCACATGCTGGTGATTTTTCCGTTCGAAGAAGAAATCTATCGCAATGCGCAGATTCCTGTTACCTATGTTGGCCATCCACTGGCCGAGATGATCCCGATGGACCCGGATCAGGTCGGTACACGCAATCAGCTGGGCCTGGATCAGGGCCAGCGCGTGGTCACTATTTTGCCAGGCAGCCGAATGTCCGAAATCAGCCATAACGCCAGAGTGTTTGTCGATGCCTGCGGCTTGCTCGCAAGGCGCGACCCGACCATGCGATTTGTGGCGCCTATGGCTGGGCCTGTGCAGCGCGCGTATTTCGAAAAAGTGGTGGGTGCTAAAAAAATCAAAAAGCTGGGAATTCAAGTTCTGACCGGTGGTTCGCATACGGCGATAGCCGCAGCAGACGCCGTGATGGTCGCCAGTGGCACCGCTACGCTGGAAGTCGCCTTGTTTAAAAAACCGATGGTGATTGGCTATCGGATGAACACCGCCAGCTGGTTTGTCATGAAGTCAATGGCCTATCAGCGCTGGGTTGGACTGCCCAACATCATGGCACGCGAGTTTCTGGTGCCTGAGTTATTGCAGGGACGTGCCACACCCCAAGGGTTGGCAAGTGCAATGTGGGCGCAAATTTCGAACGAGCAGAACAGACAGCGTTTGCGTCGTCGTTTCGTCGACATGCATCACGAACTGATGCGCAACACCGCCTCAGAGAGTGCGCATGCAGTGATGCAGGTGATTGCCCAAGGTCAGCGCCCATGATCGGGGCAGTGCGCTGTCTGGCTGATGGCTGACTTGCTGAGTATGTTTAAGGAAATCGGCGGTGAAATCATTTGCGGTGTCGATGAAGCCGGCCGCGGGCCGCTGGCCGGCCCCGTATTTGCTGCCGCCGTCATTCTTGACCCAGCCAAGCCGATTGCCGGTTTGCGTGACTCTAAAAAACTCAGCGCCGCCAAGCGCGAGGCACTGGCCTTGCTGATTCAACGGGACGCGCTGGCCTGGTCGATAGCCCAATGCTCGGAAGCGGAGATCGATGCGCTCAATATTTTGCAGGCCACCATGCTGGCAATGCGGCGCGCCATCGAGGGCTTAAGCCTGTTACCGACACTGGCACTGATTGATGGCAACCGCTGCCCGCCCTGCGCAATGCGTGCCGAGGCCATCATCAAAGGCGACGACAAAGTGGCCGAAATTTCAGCCGCATCCATTCTGGCCAAGACCGCGCGTGACGCCGTACTGCTGACCATGCACCAGCAATATCCGCAGTATGCTTTCGATCAGCATAAAGGCTACCCGACAGCATTGCATCTGGAGCGTCTGCGCCTGCATGGTGTCGCTCCGGTACACAGAAAATCTTACGCACCTGTCCGTGCTTTGCTGCTGGGGACGCACGGCAGTTTGCAGGAATCTTGAGCATGGCTTTAAAAATCATCCGTTCGCGGGACAATCCCCAAGTCAAATTATTGCAGCAACTCGCCACCAGTTCACAGGCCAGAAAAAAGGCCGGTCAGACTCTGTTGGACGGTATTCATTTGTGTCAGGCATGGCTGCAGCACAAAGGTGCGCCGGCCTTGTGCGTGATTGGCGAGAGCGCGCTCGCGCTGGCGGAAGTCGACAGCATCGTGAACGCCTGTCTGGCGCAGCAGGTGCATTGCCTGCAATTGCCGGATGCGCTGTTTGCCGGACTAAGTCAGGTAGACAATGGCGTGGCCTTGCTGTTTATGGTGGAGACACCGCTCAGCGAGAGCGTCACGGCGCTGACGCAATCGGCGCTGCTGCTGGACCAGCTGCAAGATCCCGGTAATTTCGGCTCTATGTTGCGAAGCGCTGCCGCGGCTGGTATCAAGCAGGTGTTTTGTGCAAGTGGCACCGTCACAGCCTGGTCACCCAAGGTGCTGCGCGCGGCAATGGGTGCGCACTTTGTGCTCGATATCTTTGAAAATGTTGATCTCTTTGCGCTGATGGATAACGCCAGCATTCCGGTATTGGCAACGAGTTCACATGCGCAAGGCTCAATTTTTTCGGCAGACCTGACACAGCCGCTGGCCTGGCTGTTTGGCAACGAAGGGCAGGGCGTATCGCCTGCCTTGCTGGAGAAAGCTGATCAACAGCTCAGCATTCCCCACCTGGGCCAGATCGAATCCCTGAACGTGGCCGCCAGCGCGGCGGTCTGCCTGTTTGAGCAAGTGCGTCAGCGAACTGCCAGCTAAAGCGCACGCTTATTAATTAGTAAGCGCGCTTGTCGGTGCGGATTTCTTGCAAAATCATGGTCGCAATCTCTTCAATCGATTTGACCGTTGAAGACATCCAGCGTATGCCTTCCCGCTTCATCATCTTTTCTGCTTCGTTCACTTCATAGCGACAATTTTCCAGCGCCGCATATTTGCTGCCGGGGCGTCTTTCGTTGCGCACTTCAGTTAAACGGTCAGGCGCAATCGACAGGCCAAAGATTTTTGCTTTATACGGCACAAGCCCGGTCGGCAATTTGCCCCGCTCGAAATCTTCAGGGATCAATGGGTAATTGGCTGCCTTGATCCCGTATTGCATGGCCAGATACAAACTCGTCGGTGTTTTTCCGGAGCGGGATACGCCAACCAGAATCACATCGGCGGCTTGCAGATTTTTATGCGACTGCCCATCGTCATGGGCCAGAGAGAAGTTAATCGCCTCAATGCGGTTTTTGTATTCCGCCGAGTCGGCAATATTGTGACTGCGGCCTATGGTGTGCGTGGACTTCACGCCCAGTTCCTGCTCCAGCGGCTCGACAAAGGTCTGAATCAGATCCATATGCATGCCCATGGATTTGCGCACGATGCCGGACAGCTCAGCCTTCACCAGCGTGGAAAACACAATCGGGCGCTGGCCATCGGCATCATAGTTTTCATTGATTTTTTTTACTGCGTCATGCGCTTTTTCCGGCGTATCAATGAAAGGCATACGGATCTGGCGAAAGCGCAAATCGAATTGCGTCAGCACCGAATGGCCGAAGGTTTCGGCAGTAATGCCGGTGCCATCAGAGACAAAAAATACCGTGCGTTCGGATTCGGCTGGATTACTGGAGTAGGAGTTCGGCATTATTCATTATCAAAAAATTATTGCAAAAAGTACGATCGTACTGCGGGCAAAACCGATTGTCCCCTGTAAAATGGCGACCAATTGAATTTAATGCACTGCGCTGACGAAGAATAACAAACACAAAACCTGTTGCGGTGCGGCTTGTGAAGATTTCTTATCATCAAAGAGGTTGTTATGACTAACGTAGCACTAACCGGGGTTCAACGCACCCCAGAACATGGCACGGCTTACGTCGTCGCTTTTGAACACCTGCGTATGACGGATGTTGAATCCGTCGGCGGTAAAAATGCCTCGCTGGGCGAAATGATCAGCCAGCTGGCCGATGCCGGTGTGCGTGTGCCGGGCGGCTTTGCCACCACGGCTCAGGCCTTCCGTGATTTCCTCTCGTATAGCCTCGATGGTGGTCTGCCACTGGCTGAACGCATTGCCAATCGTCTGGCAAGCCTTGACATTGATGATGTCAGATCGCTGGCTGTGGCCGGTGCTGAAATTCGTCAATGGATTATGGAGACCCCGTTTCAGCCTCGCCTGCAAGCTGAAATAACTGAGTACTATCATAAGCTTGTAGACGACTCTACAAGTGAAATGTCATTTGCTGTGCGCTCTTCTGCTACGGCAGAAGACTTGCCTGATGCGTCCTTTGCCGGCCAACAGGAAACCTTCCTCAACGTGGTTGGCATTGATAACGTGCTCGAAGCAATGAAGCACGTGTTTGCTTCCTTGTACAACGACCGCGCTATTTCTTATCGCGTACACAAGGGCTTTACCCACGCCGAAGTAGCCTTGTCGGCTGGCGTGCAGCGCATGGTTCGCTCCGACCTGGGTGCGGCTGGCGTGATGTTCACCATCGATACCGAATCCGGTTTTGCTGATGTGGTCTTCATCACCTCCAGCTATGGCCTCGGTGAAACCGTGGTGCAGGGCGCAGTGAATCCGGACGAATTTTATGTTCACAAGCCGATGCTGGCGCAAGGCAAACTGCCTATCATCCGTCGCAATATTGGCTCCAAGCTGATCAAAATGGAATTTACCGGCGAAGCCAAAGCTGGCCGTTCGGTGCGCACCGTTGATGTGCCTATTGAGATGCGCAACCGATATTCGCTCAATGATGCCGAAATCGGTGAACTGGCACGCTATGCCGTCATCATCGAAAAGCACTACGGTCGTCCGATGGACATCGAGTGGGGCAAAGATGGCCGCGACGGCAAACTGTATATTTTGCAAGCCCGTCCCGAGACTGTTAAATCGCAAGAAAAATCGACCGATGCCCAGCAACGTTTCAAGCTCAAAGGCAGCGGCGTAGTGTTGACGCATGGCCGTGCCATTGGTCAAAAAATTGGTGCCGGCCGCGTTCGCGTCATTCGCGATCCGGACGAAATGGAACGCGTCCAGCCCGGCGATGTGCTGGTCGCCGACATGACTGACCCGAACTGGGAACCAGTCATGAAGCGCGCCTCAGCGATTGTCACCAATCGTGGTGGCCGTACCTGTCACGCTGCGATCATTGCGCGTGAACTGGGCGTGCCAGCCGTGGTTGGCTGCGGAGATGCTACCGAAGTGCTGAAGGACGGCACGCTGGTGACCGTGTCTTGTGCCGAAGGCGATGAAGGCATGATTTACGACGGTCTGCTGGAAACCGAAATCACCGAAGTTGCACGTGGCGAATTGCCCAAGCTGCCACTGAAGATCATGATGAACGTTGGTAATCCCCAGCTGGCGTTCGACTTCCAGTCCATCCCCAA
This sequence comes from Burkholderiales bacterium, assembly GCA_947451925.1. Classification (GTDB taxonomy): domain Bacteria; phylum Pseudomonadota; class Gammaproteobacteria; order Burkholderiales; family Burkholderiaceae_D; genus Pernthalerella. Next base: position 11,805 of record CANGAW010000063.1, read on the forward strand.
CGACGGTGTGGGTCTGGCACGTTTGGAATTCATTATTAACAACAATATCGGTGTGCATCCGAAAGCGATTCTGGATTACCCGAATGTTGAGCCGGATTTGAAAAAGGCGGTTGAATCCGTGGCCCGTGGCCATGCTTCGCCAAAAGCCTTTTATGTCGACAAACTGGCTGAAGGTATCGCTACCATCGCTGCCGCATTCTGGCCAAAGACCGTGATCGTTCGTTTGTCTGACTTCAAATCCAACGAGTATAAAAAGCTGATTGGCGGCTCACGCTACGAGCCCGATGAAGAAAACCCGATGCTGGGTTTCCGTGGTGCGGCACGTTACCTGGCTGAAGACTTTGCCGAGTCCTTCGAGATGGAATGCATCGCCATGAAGCGGGTCCGTGAAGAGATGGGCCTGACCAATGTCGAAATCATGGTGCCATTCGTGCGTACTTTGGGTCAGGCTGAAAAGGTCGTCAACCTGCTGGCGAAAAACGGCTTGAAGCGCGGCGAGCATGGTCTGCGTCTGATCATGATGTGCGAAGTGCCTTCCAACGCCATCCTGGCAGAGCAATTCCTTGAACACTTTGACGGCTTCTCTATCGGCTCCAACGACCTGACCCAGCTCACGCTGGGACTGGACCGCGACTCCGGCATGGAATTGCTGGCCGCTGATTTTGACGAACGTGATCCGGCTGTGCAGGCTCTGGTGGCCAAGGCCATTGCTGCATGCCTGAAACAGGGCAAGTACATTGGTATCTGCGGTCAGGGCCCTTCAGACCATCCGGATTTTGCGGAATGGCTGATGAAAGAAGGTATTGCATCGATTTCGCTCAATCCCGATTCCGTGGTCGATACCTGGCAAAAACTGGCCAGCAAATGCTAAATATTCCTGATCCGAGTGTTGACTTGAGGCAAGTAACCGCTACAATACAAAAATCGGATTTGGAATAACAAGCAACAATAGGTAGTTGTGCTGTATTCAACCCCCATGCTGAAAAGCCTGGGGGTTTTTATTTGTCTGGATGATTTAGGAGTTTGAGTAGTTTAATATGAAGCAGCAGGCCAGGTTGCCAGGCCACGTGCAATTTGAATAAATAAAGACACCAGGTTCCAGCCTGCGCTGGAACGACGCGTTACAGCCAACTAGCCCCGCAAACGTCATCCCGATGAAAATCGGGATCCAGCGTCTTTGATTGCAAACGCAAAGTTTTTCCTTCACTGAAGCCGTCCTGGCTCAGTGAACAAAAAATAAGTGACTAACGCCGGTTCTGCTTCATGACCTTGGCGATTTCACGCTGACCATCCCGCTCGCGTTCCGTATCGCGCTTGTCATGCTGTTTCTTGCCCTTGGCAAGACCAATCTCGCATTTGATGCGACCACCCTTGTAATGAAAATTGAGTGGCACCAGCGTATACCCGGCCCGTTCCACCTTGCCGATCAGGTGTTTGATTTCAGTCGCATTGAGCAGCAACTTGCGGGTGCGGACCGGGTCAGGCGTGATATGGGTGGACGCCGTCGGCAATGCGCTGATGTGTGCGCCAAACAGGAAGACCTCACCGTTTCTGATGATGACGTAGGCTTCCTTGATCTGGCCACGACCGGCGCGTATGGATTTTACTTCCCAGCCTTCGAGCACCATTCCGGCTTCGAGGCGCTCCTCGATGAAATAGTCGTGAAATGCTTTTTTATTGTCGATGATGCTCATGAGGGCAAACGGGAAATAATGCTGTGTTGGGGAAGGGCCATTCGGACCGCCGCAGAAGCGCGGGGCGCGGTCGGTTAAAATCACTTGTTACCATTCTATCAAACCGCATCATGGCTGTTGTACACAAATCCGTTTTTCTGGGCTATAGCGCCGCGCAAATGTTTGCTTTGGTCGATAAGGTCGAAGACTACCCGTCCTTTTTGCCCTGGTGCGGTGGCGTTGAAGTGAAAGAGCGTACCGGTGACAGGCTGGTTGCTGCCATCACCATCAATTATCACGGAGTTAAGCAAAGCTTTACCACTGAAAATAGCAATACGCCGCCAACGGCTATGCAAATGAAATTGCTCGAAGGCCCGTTTCGTCACCTTGATGGCCAATGGCATTTCAAACCCCTGCGCGAGGATGCCTGCAAAATCGATTTCGAGCTGCATTACGAATTTTCCAGCAAGCTGCTGGAAAAAATAATCGGCCCTGTGTTCGGCATGATCGCCAACAGCTTCGTTGACTCTTTTTGCAAACGTGCCGAGGTTGTGTATGGCTGAATCTGAAACCATCGCCGTACAAGTCTGTTACGCATTGCCCGGCTCGACCTCGATGAGCACCGTACATCTGCCCGCTGGCAGCAGCCTTGCGCAGGCGATTGAAGCCAGCGGCATTCTTGCGCAGTTTCCCGGGCTGGACCTGGCCGTGAATCGTACCGGTATTTTTGGCAAACTTAAAACGCCAGACACCGTTGTGCGCGAAGGCGACCGTGTCGAAATTTATCGTGCGCTGTTGGCTGATCCGAAAGATGCGCGCCGGCGACGTGCGGGACAAAAACCGAAGGTATAAGTAGCCGCTATTAACGGGGAAGCGGGCGAGTTCTGTATAATTCGCTTTTGCGCCTATAGGAATCGCTATGCGTTTACTTCAAAAAGCACTCACTTTCGATGACGTGCTGCTCGTACCGGCTTATTCAGACATTCTCCCCAAAGATACTTCACTCAAGACGCGCCTGACGCGAAAAATTTCGCTGGCCATCCCGCTGGTGTCGGCGGCAATGGATACCGTCACCGAAGCTCGTCTGGCCATCGCCATGGCTCAGGAAGGCGGCATTGGCATCATTCATAAAAACCTGACGGCCAAAGAGCAGGCCCGCGAAGTGGCCAAGGTCAAGCGTTTTGAAGCCGGCGTCGTGCGCGACCCGATCACCATTCCGCCCACCATGAAAGTGCGCGACGTCATCGCCCTGTCGCAGCAGCATGGCATCAGCGGCTTTCCTGTAGTGGAAGGCAAAGTCGTCGTCGGCATCATCACCAACCGCGACCTGCGCTTTGAAGAAGAACTCGACGCTGAAGTGCGCAGCAAAATGACGCCGAGAGAAAAACTCGTGTTCGTCAAAGACGGTGCCGAACCGGCAGAAGCCAAACGGCTGATGAACAAGCATCGCTTAGAGCGCGTACTGGTGGTCAACGATGCATTCGAGCTGCGCGGGCTAATTACAGTCAAGGACATTCGCAAATCCACCGAACACCCGGACGCCTCCAAAGACGAGCAGGGCAAACTGCGCGTTGGTGCTGCTGTCGGTGTCGGTCCGGAAAATGATGAGCGCATCGAGTTGCTGGTGGCCGCTGGTGTTGATGTACTCGTAGTGGATACCGCTCATGGTCACTCGCAAGGTGTGCTGGACCGCGTCAAATGGGTCAAGACCCGTTTCCCGCATGTCGAAGTCATCGGCGGCAACATCGCCACTGCCGCGGCTGCGCTGGCTCTGGTTGAGCATGGTGCGGACGGTGTCAAAGTCGGCATCGGCCCCGGCTCTATCTGTACCACCCGTATCGTAGCCGGTGTGGGTGTGCCGCAGATCAGCGCCATCTCCAATGTGTCCAAAGCACTTGAGGGTACAGGCGTTCCCTGCATTGCCGATGGTGGCATTCGCTTCTCGGGCGACATTTCCAAAGCGCTGGCAGCGGGTGCGTCCAGCGTCATGATGGGTAGCATGTTTGCCGGTACCGAAGAAGCGCCGGGCGAAGTGA
>CANGAW010000064.1 GCA_947451925.1 Burkholderiales bacterium
ACGATGAAGTTCACGTCAGCTATTTCATTGGTGATGACAGCAGCTATGATCTGGCCAGCTTCAGGGTCAAAGATGTAGAACCCATACCCATTCCCAGAAAAGGGCCACCGCCATTTCCAGCAACTGATCGACATGAAAACAGGTCCAGCAACATTTAGACGCCAAAACCGGAGTGCAGCATGAAACGCCCTTTACGGATTGGTTTGGCAGCAAACCGTTTGCATATACAGGGCGCAGATTCTGCACTGCCTCGCTTACTCAATGAAGCACGAGAATCGATCGTTACCTATCTGCGTCCGCAATTTGTTGTGGTGGGACGAACACTGGACGCCATTCAACGATTAAAAATTCTTGAAGGCTATCCGCATCTGGAACGTTTTCCCTATGGGCGCGAAGGCGGGCTGATGCGACTGGTTTCAAGGATCGTTGATCATGATCCTGAACAAGGATTGGATGCGATTATTTATTTAATGGATCCTGTCGATCCTTCCTCCATTTTTCCGGAAGCCGTTGCGCTCAAGCGGCAATGCATTATTCATGGCAAACCATTTCTATCCAGCTTTGCCGGCGCCAGAGAATGGCTGGAATTAGAAGCTGTTGCAGCTGGTGCTGCTTTTGATCCAAGGCTCAATGATGTTTTTGACCTTTCCCGGGAGTCGATTGCATTAATAGCGCATGATTCGATGAAACAAAATATGCTTGCTTTGGCTGAAAAACACTTTACCCTGCTTGACCGTTTCTCAACGCGTTATGCAACCGGCACTACGGGTGGCTTGTTGAATGAATTGGCCATGCGCATAAAAGGACCAGCCGCAGGAAAAAACTGGGTCAGTCCTTTGCTGTCAGGACCGATGGGGGGCGACGCACAAATTGCAGAACTCATACTCGACAAAAAATGCCGCAGAACGCTTTTTCTGGAAGACCCGCATGTCGCGCGCCAGCATGAAGCCGATATTCAATTATTGGAAAGGGCGGCGCGTACCGTGTCGGATTTTGCGAGCTGTGTAACCGAATTAAAATTTGCTGAGCGCTGGTGTACTTTAATGCAGCTACGAACTCGTTCACCGTAAAATAAAAACATCCTTCAAAATAAATACTCGCCTTAAACCTTTTTTCGATTGCCTCTTTCACATGACCATTAGCTTGTTTCGTTTATTTACCGTGTTCATGTTTGTATTTTGCGTCACAGGATGTGCTGTTGTGGCCGTCGCCGATGCGGCAGTATCGGTGGTTGCAACAGGCGTGAAAGTCACCGCCAAAACAATAGGCGCCGTTGCTGATGCGGTCATACCAGACAGTAAATAGACAGGCGAGCTAACTGGCAGATACGTTCTGGCCCAGCCGTGCTGCCTCAATAGCGGCGATATCAATTTTTTTCATGGTCATCATCGCGTCGAATGCGCGTTTGGCCACCGCACGATCAGGGTCAGATATTGCCGCCACAAGAGCGCGCGGCGTAATCTGCCAAGACAATCCCCACCGGTCCTTGCACCAGCCGCATGCACTTTCCTGACCGCCATTGCTGACGATGGCGTTCCATAAGCGATCGGTTTCGGCCTGATCATCGGTTGCGATTTGAAATGAAAAAGACTCGTTATGTTTGAAATGCGGACCGCCGTTAAGCCCTATGCAGGGTATGCCGGCAACGGTGAATTCGACCGTGAGAACATCGCCCTGCTTACCGTCGGGATAATCACCAGGAGCCCGGTAGACGGCACCGACTGCACTATCCGGAAATGTTTTGGCATAAAAATGTGCAGCATCAACCGCGCCGCCTTCGAACCACAGACAGATTGTGTTCTTGCTAGCCATATCGTGACTCCTCAAGAGTTGAAACAACTTAAATCGTGCGCATTACACAACCTTAGTGTGTCAGATAAGGCTAATGACGTTGTCGGGTTCCGTCAATATCACGAAGGTCGCACAGGAAGTGTTTAAGTCATTAAATTAGTCCCTCTTCAATGTCATCCGTGTTGGCAATTTCCAGCCCTGCTTCTTCATCAAACAATTCCATAAAGCTTGCCTGCGTTCACTCTATCTGCGAGACCAGCAACCCTGCCTTGCGAATGGCGCTATACAGCAACCGTGCCGCATCCCTGGGTGGCAAAGGATGCGGAGCAAAAGCAATCACCGCTTCGCCCAAAGTAGTTGTTTGAACAATTTGGCCTGCAGATCGCTTCATGCTAAGTCATTCTTTAATTGCATCCATTAGTATTAAAGAAACCTTTAATACTATTCAAGTCATTCAATTTATCTTTAATGTGCTTGAGCTGCGCCACACAGTAGGCATGCGCCTGCGTGAAGCGAGTGTTGGGTACAAAACGCGAGCAGCCATCTTGTGGCACTCGAATGAATCGATCACGGATCACTAGTCCATGGCGATGGTGAACGAGATTTTCGAGGGGCTAGAGAAGATTCGGGAGGAAGGTGGTGGGTGGGACAAGTCACAAGAGCAAAATTACCGTCACACTTCAATTGCTCCAGGGGTTAATCACATCCAGACCCAGATCAGCAAAATCCCGAACATTGCGTGTCACCATGCTTAAGCCATGCTGGGCTGCAGTAGCACCCAAAAGACTGTCAATCGCTGGCAATGGCCGACCGGCCGCAGCAACTAACCTGCCCCACCGGTCTGCCACTTGCGCGTCGATTGCGAGGATGCGGCCGGCAAAAAAAACCGGTAAATCCGTTTCCAGCCAATCTGTCAGTGCCATACGCCGATCTGAATCCGCCACCCCTTCTATGCCTTTACGCAATGCGCCCAAGGTCAGAACACTCAGGTACAGCGTAGACGCTGGTCGGCGGGAAAACCATTCGACCACACCGGCGTCCGGTGTTTTGCGGCGAAGCTCAGATAAGACATTGGTATCGATCAAATAACTCAAAGCGAAACCTCCCGGGTCAAACTTGTATCGCGCTCAAGTGCAATGTCATCGGCACCATAAAGTGGGGATAGGCGCATAAAGCTCACTAAAGAATGTTCGTTGCCCGTCATGCGATCAAACATAGAACGCGACACCACGACCGCCACCGATTGCCCGTGCAGGGTGATACTTTGCGGGCCTTCACTCTCGGCACATTTGACCACTTCCGATAGCCGGGCTTTGGCCTCTTGCATTTGCCATATATTCATGATGACACCTTGTTCTGACTAGACTAGTCAGAATGTAGCGACATCCATCCAAGTCTGTAAAGCGAAGCACTATGCCATTTCGGAGCTGATCAATTCTTCGAGTGAAAAAATGTAATTTGCGGAGGATAGACCGCAGAAACACCGCAAATTATGCGGAGATTAATTTGTCGGTGCGACGAAAAACCCTTACAATCTCCGCATGAAAAGCGGAGAAAAAACCTACATCTGGGAGCGCAATGATTGGCCGCGCTTCACCTACGATTTGTCACAACTAGCTGTTGTATTGGCGCAGACAAGCCAATTACAGGGGCGCCTGTTCGAGAAAATCAACAGCCTGGGCATCTTGCAGCGCAAAGAAGCCAGCCTCCAAGTCTTGACCACAGATGTCCTGAAAACCAGCGAAATCGAAGGGGAAAACCTCAACTACGATTCCGTCAGATCTTCCATCGCGCGCAGACTTGGCATCGACATCGGCGCCCTCGCACCCGCAGACCGCCATGTGGAAGGCGTGGTTGAGTTGGTACTAGATGCAACGGCTAACTATGCGCAGCCGCTAACGCAAGAGCGCATGTTCGCCTGGCACGCTGCCCTCTTCCCCACCGGCTATAGCGGCATGAGCCCCATCAGCGTGGGCCAATGGCGCGACGACGCCAGCGGCCCCATGCAAGTAGTGTCCGGTCCTATTGGCAAGCAGAAGGTGCATTTTCAGGCGCCACCGGCAGACCGCCTCAAGTCAGAAGTAGATAATTTTTTACGCTGGTTTGAATCGGATCAGCAAGCGCACGCGCTATTGAAAGCTGGCCTTGCTCACTTATGGTTTGTCACGCTCCACCCCTTTGACGATGGCAATGGCCGCGTCGCGCGCGCTATCGGCGACATGGCGCTCGCCCGCGCCGAGCAGACGCCACAGCGCTGCTACAGTCTGTCGGCGCAGATCCAGAAAGAGCGTAAGAACTACTACGACCAATTAGAGCGAACCCAGAAAGAAGGGCTTGATGTGACGCCCTGGCTGGCATGGTTTCTAGGCTGCCTGTCACGCGCCATGCAAGGGGCAGAGATGTCGCTTGCAGCAGTATTTACCAAATCAAAATTCTGGCAGCACTGGGCTGGTGTACCGATGAATGCCAGACAAATAAAAATACTGAACCGAGTGCTGGACGGGTTTGAGGGAAAGCTCACCAGCACTAAATGGGCGGCTATTAACAAATGCTCTGCTGACACCGCACTAAGGGATATTAATGAGTTGATTGGGCTGGGTGTGCTTCACAAGACTGACAGCGGTGGACGAAGTACTTCTTATGAACTCAGATCTCGTTCGCCTGAATAAAAATTTGAGATTTTTTTCAACTACCCGTCAAATCAGCTTGGCAAAGAACATGCATTAACCTGTTCCACTGACCACTGTCTTGAAGCTACCGCCTACAAATCGCCAACACTGGCGCAGTTCACGCTAAACAGCGCCACTTCAATAGGAAAAAATGGCGCCATTTTGTGGGCGGATTACCCAGCCGTGCATTGCTAATAGCGTAAACAGCTTTAGCTTTTAAAAATCTGGGTGATTTTTCGGCACCGAAATTTCAAAATTTCTCCTTCCTGCAACAGTCGATAAACAAACAAGCAAAACTCGATTTTTCAGCAAAACAAGCGAGTAAAATTTCCCCCTGATTTATGTCTCCATTTCGTCAAGCCTTGCTTGACGGTGCCTGCACCATGTCCTAGATTGCTCGCTTCATCACACCCGTGATGAAGCGAGTGTGACAGCTCATTCAGGCAAAAGAAGGACAAGGCTGCAATACGGCTTTGTTCTTTTCCCCGCATGTCTATCTATGGTGGACTAGGCGAGGGAGCCGCAAGGCTCGCCGGAAATCTTTTGCCCCGGTCTGTCAACCTCGTCTAGCTCACCACCCTCATTTGACAGTGAGGCTCTCACTTAAGGCAAAAGTCAAAATGAAATCATCCACTATCGATCTGACCGCACAAACCAAATCTGAAACAAAAGAATTAACGACTTCTCGCTTCATGACAATCGGGCTCTGGCCTGGATATGGAAGCACAAAACCCTGCATCCGGCTTCAAGGTAACTGGCTTAGAGAAGCGGGATTCATCCCACGCTGGCGGGTGAAGGTAACGGTATCTCCCGGCAAGCTGTTGCTGGAACCAATAGACCCTGCAAACGCTTACCTAGGTTGATTGATGGGTGGCTGAGGAAGTTAGCGGTAGGTCACAACTCACCACCCCACACCATTCTTTTTTTGCGCCGACTTGCAGACTTTCCCTAAAAAATTTATCATTTGGTCATTGAGCTGTTTTTTATTATTTTTTTATATACAAATCAAATACTTACTGATATTTACAACAGATGGTTATTGAGCCATAATTGTTTACATGAATATCACTGACCGTATCAGACGCTCCATTCGAAACCGTGCCGACCTCGTGTTTCGGCCTACCGAATTCCTGCCATTTGGCAGCGAAGCGTCGGTAAAGCGCGCACTAAAAGAACTCACGGACATTGGCGTGTTGGTACGACTAGGCGTGGGCATCTATGCCAAGGCCAAACCCAGCGTAATTTCAGGCAAGCCAATCCCTGTTCAACCCCTCGAAGTACTTGGTCCGCAGGCTTTGAGCAAATTCGGCGTTCGCCTAAAGGAATCGTTCCAGACTGCTGAGTACAACTCGGGCCGAAGCACTCAGGTACCTACAGGGATTGTTGTCAACATTGGTAAACAAAGAATCAGCCGCAAAATTGGCTTCAACGGCAAGTTCCTGCAGTATGAGCATGCATGAGAGTGCTATCAACTGAGCGTCTGGAGCTTATTGACGCATTGGTTGCTGAGGCAAATATTGGCGGCGTGACCGCGGGTTTGCTTGAAAAAGACGAGCATCTGACTGCAGCGTTGCAGGCAGTTTTTGAGCTCAATTTCGAGCATGCATCGTTGGTCTTTTGCGGTGGCACCAGCCTGTCGAAGGCGCATAGTCTCATAGAGCGCATGTCTGAAGATGCCGACATCAAAATTGTGCTGTCGCAAGACACAGCAAATTGGTCACAAAATCAATTAAGACGCTACCTTGGCGACGAAATTCGAGGACAGATCATCAAAGCACTGGAAGCCATCGGGCTCGTTGAAGATGTGGACTTCCGACGTTCATTAAATAGCAACCGATATATCCATAGCCAATGGACTGTCAATCAGCGTCCAATACTTTCCACCTTTCAGCGTCCAATACTTTCCACTTTTTCAGCCCGCTGATGCTTGCCTTTGCGCTGTTTGAACCGGTAAGAATCGTTGCCGGTTTCCATCAAGGCGGCGTTATCGAGTAGGGACTCGGCCAGCAAACGCTTGAGCTTGCTGTTCTCGCTTTCGAGCGCCTTGAGCCGCTGCGCATCCGAGACCGTCATGCCGCCGAATTTGGCCTTCCAGTTGTAATACGTTGCATCGCTGATGCCATGCTTGCGGCAGAGTTCAGAAATTTTACCGCCTGACTCTGCCTCCTTCAGCACACCAATGATTTGTTCTTCTGTGAATCGGTTCTTCATGCCTGCCTCCCCTTGAAGCAGACTCTATATTAGCAAGGGACTATTTCAGGGGAGCAGGTCATAGCCGCCTAATCTCTACCAATGCAGAATGTTAAAAATAGGGGGGATTACCGCAGGACCTGGCAGAACCAGACCCTCTTCGCCTGGCTTGGCGTTGACTTCATCAAGCAGACCATCCGTGAGGTCATCATTCATCCTGAATGTGATCCCTTCGCCAGTATTCAACAATCAGTCATGGAGCACATTCCAGAACATGAACAGGCCAATCTGCAAGCACTCATCATCGAAGAACTCAAGCGACTGCACGAGGGTGTACTGCTTGGCGCAGGTAACAATGTGTTTTATACAATTTGTTTTACTTATTGAGATATACCGGCATTTTGTAATGATTAACCAAAAAATTTTAATTTAAAACGGGACTATTTATTGGGATTCGGTCAGAAGCTAAGGTCCTTGTGCCTTAGTAAGCCCGGTGGCTCACTAAAGAACGAAAAGCATGATTCGCTTTCACAGCTGCTTGCACTTTGACGGCACGTTCTTCCTCCGACACATTCCGCATAATCTCTGGGCTAGATAAATTCACCACTTTTCTTCGAGCCTGCTCAACGGTCTCCCATGGAGTTTCAATCTTCACGCCAAGTATTTTCAAGGCATCAGCCAATGGCATAGGTGGCTCAGCCGAGTTGGTCTTGATTGCCTGTCTTGACGCAGCAACTCCAGGGGACGACGCAGAGAATTGCAAGTCAGTTTTGCTACTCGCTGGCATCAATACGATCGGGGTATTTGGTTGCTTCTGCGTGGTCGATTCGAATATAGGAATATCGGACTTCTTTATTGCTTGCTCACCAAGTTTAAGCTCCCCTTGAGGAAGAGATACTCCCTTCAGCAATGACGATACTTTATTATCGAGGGCCAGCGCTCGGGGCGTTTTACGGTGCTTAAGTTCATCGGCGATAAAAATCAAGACTTGGGGCAACGCCTTCGATTGTTCGAAAAGCTCTTCGATTTGGCTGATGCCATGATTTATATAAGGACGAGTCATCAGACTTGCTCCTCTTCTTCGTTCACAGTCTCAACATTCATTGGATCGACTTCTTTCTTCAACACCCATTGCTCTGTGTTCTCTTCCATGTCGTCCTCAAGAGGCTCAATGCCAATCTGTGCCAGCGTAGCAAAAAGATCGTCCAAAACTTCCTTACGTCTTCGCACAAAACTTGACGCGAAGCAGCGCCAGAATACCCAGCCGGCTCGTTCAAGAACTCGCTGACGTGCCATGTCATCAGCCCATTGACCCGGACCATGAAAACGATCGCCATCGCACTCCACTGCGAGGCGGCGACCTTCCCTGCCCTCCACCACAAAATCAATGCGAAAGCCTCCACATGGAACCTGTGGGCGCACCCGGTAGCCACGGCGAGTCAGCTCGTCGAACATCTCCAACTCGAATCCAGACTCACACAAATCTCGTTTAGCGGTAATAGCTTTCTGGTCCTGTGTAAATGGCATGCGGAAATGTCGTAGTAGTCGACCACTCAAGCTGTCCGGCGGGAAGGCCTCATCAGTCACCGAGCGGAACAGATAGGTGCGATCTCGTGCTCGAGAAAGAGCTACGTTGAAACGCTGCTGCTGTCCAAGAGTGTTCGCAGCGGTCTTATCACCAGGCTGGAGTACCATCGACACCATCATGATGTCGCGCTCGCGCCCCTGGAACATCGGAGGTGGTCCCACAGTGATTTTGCGGGCTACCACATCCTCAGGCGAAATTTCATTAGCAATCATGTCGTGGATAAGCTTAGCTTGCTCGGTACCTAACAACGTCACCACACCAATGCTACGCCCTCTAAGCGAATCGTCTTCCAGAATGACCTTGATTTCATCAACGATGGCCTTAGCCTCAACCGGGTTCGTATCGCCCTTCCGATACCCACCCTTGACGAATATATCAATTAGCGGCGGATCCAGGCGCTCATTGGCCTTGGGCACACGCAGCGGGACAATCGCATTTTCATAAAACTCCCGGTTGCTGTATTCGATGATGGCCGAGACACAGCGGAAGTGCTCCTTGAGCATAACGGAGTTACCTGCAAATATAACGCGGGCCAGATCATAGATGGAGGAGTCTGGGGTCATATGCCGACCATGAGGTTGCTCGGTCAGGAATCGACTCTGGATGTCGAGTATTTTCTGCTCAGCCATGCCAACAATTGAAGGTGAAACCTGCTTGTGGTCACCAACGATGAGAAGCTTCTTGCCACGCATGAGCGCAGGCAGCGCCCAAATATCTGACTGGGATGCCTCATCAATGACAACCAGATCGAACAAGCCCAGCTCAGCAGGCAGTGCTTCGGATATACGCCACTGTGGTAACACCCAGCAAGGAACTGCCAAATAAGCCTTGCTCATCGCATGGCGTGCATTGCGCCGGTGGCGCATAGCCCGAATACCGGTACCAGAGCCCATTGCCTGGATAGAGGTCAAGTATCCCTGCAATGCTTGGCGAATGCTCGGAGGAGAATTGTTGTAGACGCCTAACCAAGTGCGCTCCGCAACCAAATCTTGATAAGTACGCGCCAAATTAATAGTGAGCGTACGCCGCTCTTCAAACCGTAACCGCAGCTTTGAGTGAACATCGATGCGCTCAAGCAAACTGAAAGCAAGGCGCCAAGACCAAGCGTCGCGCCACGTATTTGGAAACGCAGTGTCCAAGTCTTGCGTAGGTGATTCTGTTTTCAAGCGTTGGGCCCACTTGACTGCTCCAGCTTTAGTCAATATCGCACAGCATTCATTGATGACTTCAAAATGGCGATGAAGGCTGTTCAGACGAGTCAATTCATCAACCATCCCAATCCAATCCGACTGCAATAGGTCGTCACTGAGTGCCGTATCACCCAGACGCATTTGAAGGAAGTGTTTCAGCTGCGAAGTAATAGCGCCATTTTTCTCATCGAACAGAGACATGAATTCGGTCACCTTGCCCATGGCGTAGCCCAAGCGCCCTTTGTCCAAGTGCGCTTGAAGGCTGGCTATGACACCAGGCAGTGCTACTGAAGGCTCTTCACCCAGTTCACTGGCGACGTGGACACCAAACACACTTTCTATCCGGCTAAATAGCGCACGTTCGAAAGTGAAAACCAGCTCGTGTACCTGACCGATAAAGCCCAGTTGGTCATGCGTATTTTTGACCCCTGCATCCAATGAAACCATGGCATCTCCAGCAAGGCCAAACTCAGCAGCCATCGAAACGTAGCGAGCTAGCTCGGTTCGTGAAGTCTGTCGCCATTTGATCGTGTCCTGAACTAAAGTCCACTGATTCTTCATCGGGGCGCTACCTGCCACCTTGACCTCGGCCACCAACTGGCGAGCAATGCCCTTACCGAACGGGAAGGCAAACGCGCTCTTGCCAGCTACCATCCGTTCAAGCGCCTCCATGAAATCCAGATTCAGCTCGGCTGTTTCAGGGACACTCACTGCGTGCGCCAGCATTTGCTTGCGCTGCGCTTCCAAATGCTCGACCTTGGTCTTAACAGCAAGAAGGCTCGTCAATAAAGTATCTTCCAGATCCATTTGACGTAAGCGATCCAGTAGCGCACTATTTTTGGCGACGACCTTGCCGTGTAACGTCAGGTATTCAACAAGATGTGATCGCAATGCAGCGGCAAGTTCGAACGTCTCGAAAGACGAATCCTTGAGTCTATGCAATGCGCCATTTTCCACTTGAGCGTCAATGGCCTTGGCAAGAACAATATCGCGACGTAAAACAGCCAGGATGTCCCAGCTCGGCAAGGCCGAAGCTAAGGGCAGACTTGCTTCCACATATTCCAAGCTGTCCTTAGCCTTTAAACGTGCTGTTCGCAACAGAATCGCATTGTCGTCAGTCAGCGGTGGGTTTTCGGAACCAGCCTCTGGCAAGACGTCATCAAACCACAGGTGGTCTTCAGCTTGACTCAGCACCAACTTGGCTAGCTCTTCGGGCATAATTTGAGCGCCACGAAAAGTGTACTTCTGCATGTTCTGCGCAGCGTCACTAGCTATGCCTTGATCCACCGCCGAAATCTTCGCATGCAACTGTCCGAGCTGCTGCTCTAAGGTGTTGATGTTAGCCTGCAAACGCTCAGAATTTAACGCAGAAACCTGTGAAGCAATTTGTTCAATGGAATGTTCGAACTGGCGCATTCCGTCTTTTTCATCAGATAGTAACGCCACACTTAACGGGCGAATACGCTCGGGGAGTTTTTCCTGCAGCACGGTCAAGGCGGTCTCCCCCTTAGAAGTGACCAGCACCCGTTTACCTTGCGCAAGGTAGTGACAAATCACGTTGGCAATAGTGTGGGTCTTGCCGGTTCCCGGCGGCCCCTGTACCACGACACCATTGTTAGCCTCGAGTTTGCGAATAATGGAGACTTGCTCTTCGTTGTAGGGCATTGGGAAATACAGCTCGCTCAAACCAACTCCGTCAGCGCTTGATGAAAGTCCTCGAAATGCCACTTCCGGATTAGTACGAACCTCCGTGTCACCCTCCCGAACAAACTCCTGAATGACGTCCGGCAGCTCAGCGCCGTCTTCGACCTTTTTCTTTAAGCGCCTGATGTCTTCAAGAAAGACATCACCGGAGCGTTTTCGCGCAAAAATTACCCAAGTATTGGTAATGCATAAGCTTTCACCTGCAGGAGGAATAGAGAACTCATCTGTGCGCGTTTCGTAGTGGCCGCCGGGATCCAGTTGTGCCACGGCACCCTTCAGAATGCCTTCATAGGTATCCGTAACAAAAGGACTCAAAGGCGTGGCCTGCTTGGCCTGCATCTCTTTCCACAGAGCCTCCAGAGGCAGCACACCAGGCAGCTCCATCTCAGAGTAACAGTCGAGCTCAATCTTAGGGTCAGCCTCTCGAGGACAGATATCGAGTGCAAAAGTCTTCGGGTCCAGTCGAATTTCGCAAGGCTGCGTCAGCAATGGATGCTCGACTCGGGATGCAGCACCTGGCCTCTTCCACGAGGCTATGCCAACACCCCACACCAGCTCTACCGGATTCTCTGCGCCATCCGAGGTGAGCGTTTGATACAAAAGGAAGAGCTTGTTGTATACGGCAATGGTTTTGCGGCGAACCTTCTCGACCGCATGCCAAGGCTGCCAGTTAAAGTCCACGTACCATGCAAACAATTCGCTTACCTCAGGGTGATCGACGAGTTTTTCCTCGCCGACCTGCGAGATGCCCGCCGTGACAGGGCGGCTTTCTTTGAGCGCTGGTAGTTTATCCAAGCCTTTGGACAATACCACCCAACCAACCAGTTGCTCTGGCAAAGGTGGTACAGCAAGCTCCTGCAATCGCGGAATGCGCAACCATACATCGCCGTCAGCTTCCTGTAGATTGACATGCAGATCCGGCAGTCCCTTGAGGTCACCTTGAAATGCCACAAAAAAATCGGGCGGCACTATGTAGACGGGCTTGCGCTTGAGCTTTTCTACCTCCTCGATATAAGTAAGTAAATCAACGACGCTGGAAGAATAATTTTTCATTTTGATTATTATTAATTAACGATCCGCATAATGTCGATCGCTGTCAATTCCACTTACTCTTCTATATTTTATTCAATCGTACGGTATGTTTTTCTAACATATCCTTTGACCCATTCAGGGTTAGTAGCGTGTAATTTATAATGTGAGCCATCTTCAAGTAATAAATCTCGTAAAACGTATTGGCTATTATCGATTTCCTCTGACCCGTAGAGCTAAAGAATTCCCTGGCATTATCTCGAAAATATTTATTTTGATCAGGTATCTCTTTACCTTATTGCGATAGTCACTTCATCATTTGTTACGCAAAAATTATTTCGAGCGCAAAATGCGATTTTATTGCAGCTTTAATTTAGACATCTCCACAATTAATTTCGCGACACAAATCCGTTAAATAATTTTCACATGAAGAATTCCAACATTGCACCAAGCTCTTCACGCATTTTTATACGCAACTCTACGGGCTCCAGTATTTTTACCTCCCTCCCCTGCCTCAAAATATCGTGAATCAACTCCCGATCATCCGCATAAGGCACTTCCAGCAAATAACTCCCATCCTCCTGCATCGTCCCCTTCTGGTTCGGGTGCCACACTTCCTTGGCCACCCACCGTGCACGAAAGGGGCTGAATAATAGTTTCGCCACCTTCAGTGAGCTGCCCGAAAAAATCCCGTAAGTCGCATCCAGATTTTTCTGCAGCGTTTTCTCTTCAACCGACACCGCTTCTTTATCGACTTCATGCACGTCTTCAATCGCATCCACCGAGAAAGACCGCACATCGTCACGCAGGTGGCAAAACGCATCGAGATACCAGTTGTCGCGGTAATAAACGAGGCGCTGCGGTGACACTTCACGTTCCGTCACCTTGGCATCCATGCGGCCAAAATGCCGCAAGGACAAGCGCTTGCGCTGCAAAAGCGCGTGGCCAATCGCCTGAAAATGCGTGCTCGATGATTGACGTCTGCCCACTGGAATCAAACAAATGCGCCGCCGGATCTCGCTTGCCGTATAGGCACCCTGCTCCAGTAATTGCTCAAGGCGCTCCCGCATTGGTTTGATTTGCAGGCCAATCAGGCCGTCCGGCTCCAGGTTGGAAAGCAGCTGTATGACCGACAGCAGCGAAAAAATCTCTTTTTCATTCAGCCACATGCCCGGCAATACTTGGGGTGCCTCTGTGCCGGGCTTGGTTTTCATGACATAGCCGCCCGCTTCTGCGTCCCAGTTAATCGGTGCACCGAGCCGGTCACGCAAATAGTCCAGGTCCCGTCGAAACGTGGCGCGGGAGACTTCAAGTAGTTCTAAAAACTGGTTTGCCGTCACAAAAGGCCGTTCCGCCAATAGCCGCTGGATTTTATAAAGACGTTCTGTTCGGCCCACAAGATTCCCCAATATTTATTAATGGAAACATTTTCATGGCCGGCAGTCTCACCAGGTGAGCCTATCGTTCAATAAATTAATTCAATGCAATAGTGAAGCGCTATCAAAAATGTAATTACTTTTGATTTTTTAATCATTTAGCTATAACCAATAATCACCCATAAAGATGATTTAAAGCAACAAAAAACAGATCAAATCCCGTTCGCTCCCCTTTCCAGCAAATAAGCCCGCAAAGAAAACCAGCAGACTCACCCGGTGAGCCAGGCTCATCCTGACAATGCGTTTCCCTTAATAAAAATTTTTCTGGAGAAACACATGTACCTGTCTCAATCCCAAACCACGCCTCTATCCGGGTATTCACTGCGCTGGATGTTGCGCATCAGCCTGCTGGCACTCATGCTGGCGCTCATCAGCGGCCTGACCGGTTGTGCGTCTATCACCGGTTCACGTAACCAGCCGGTGTCGGTTACCTGCACCTCGGAAGGCAAGCCCGTTAGCAATGCCAGCTGCACCTTAATGAATGACAAAGGCCAGTGGTTTGTCACAGCCCCGGGCACGGTCATGATCCAGAAGGCGTATGGCGACCTGGCCATTACTTGTAAAAAAGAGGAGTTCGCTGGTACAGGCAGTTTCAAGTCCGCCAGTGAAGGGGCGGTCTGGGGCAATCTGATTGCGGGCGGCCTGATCGGTTATGCCGTCGACGCGGGCAGCGGCGCCGGTTTTTCTTATCCGCAAACCATGAACGTCAACATGGTGGCAAACAGCCCTGCTCCCTTAGCGGATGCCAAACCCATCCCGCCTGAAGCAAAGCGTTGAGTCAGAAGCGCGGGCGCATTCAATGACGATTCAAGTTTCAGAAAGACTGCACTTAAGGGGTGAAACGCATGCCATGCGCAGCACCCCTTTGCATGCCTATCTGCACATCGTAAAACCCGTCGTCACGCAGGCGCCTGCCCATTCGGCCTGCTGGCGCGGCTATGTCGGGGAATGGGAAATTTTCAACAACCGGCTGTATCTGTTGGCGATCAACGCCACCGTGATCGATAAAAACCATCAACGCCCAGCCAGACTGACGGATTATTTTCCCGAAGCCCGTGGCAAAGTTTTTGCCCACTGGTATTCAGGAAAACTGATTCTCCCCATCGGTGAAACGCTTGTACAAGCCACCAACCCCTATAACCCCGTTTTTGCAGAAAACCGGGTTCTCACCATCAAAGCCGGCGTGTTGGTCCAAGAAATTCAGAGCACGCACCAGGCGCCACCCTAACTCTTCTCTAAGCAACTTCATGCCCGCACCCATCACTGCTTTGGCATTACTTTATTTTTTAGCTGGCATACTGTTTTTCAGCATGACTCTGCTCGTCAATAAACTGAACGGCTCTCAAGTTAAAACGGACAGCCATCATTATTTTGCCAATTACATTTCGCCCACTGCATCAACCAGAGAGAGGCTGGAACACGCCGGCATTCAAGGCCTGGCCGCTTTTGTAATGCTGTTATTTTGGCCATGCGTAGCAATGTGGATGGTTTGGAAAATACTAAGTGCAGTCTTTGTTCCGACATATATTGATAATGAAACCAGCCACTTTTGCGAAACCCGGTTTTTGGTTGCACAAACAACTCTGGCCGATGCAGAAAAAAATGGCGTCATTCACGACCCCACAGGCTTGATGCCGCGTCAGCCCTTCGGTTATTTATTTCCGGCGTGGTTAGCGTTCTGCGCCAAAGCGGGGTTGGATTGTGAAGTCTGGTCTTTCACTATTCCA
>CANGAW010000065.1 GCA_947451925.1 Burkholderiales bacterium
CAGAATTCGTTGAAGTGGATCTGTCCACCATCGAACTCGGCGCTTCTTTCCACGTCGGCGACCTGAAGCTGCCAGAAGGCGTCAGTGCTTTGCACACCAAAGATAATCCGACCATCGCGACCGCATCGGTCCCGGCCGGTAGCAAAGCTGACAACGCCAGCGACGCAGCTGCCGCTGCACCAGCTGCTGAAACCAAGAAGTAATCGGGTATCGTGCTGATCGGCAGCGCCGCCTGCTGATCAACACTGCGCCCGCAAAAAAACCCGTCCGCAATGACGGGTTTTTTTATGTCCCGTCACGATTGAATTCCCATTCACTCCCAGGATAATGAGCAGCTTATGACCATCCGTTTAATTGTCGGCCTCGGCAACCCCGGCGCAGAATATGAAAAAACCCGCCACAACGCCGGCTTCTGGCTCGTTGATCAACTTGCCAGTGGCGCACTCAAACGCGAATCCCATTTTCAGGCGCTGGTAGCTAAAACACGCATTGCCGGAAATGAGGTCTGGCTGCTTGAGCCACAAACCTTCATGAATCGCTCAGGGCAATCCGTTGCTTCGCTGGCGCGCTTCTACAAGATTAATCCCGATGAAATTCTGGTGGTTCATGACGAACTTGATTTATCACCCGGGGTGGCCAAATTAAAAAAAGGCGGATCTTCTGGCGGACATAATGGTTTGAAAGACATTACCGCGGCACTTGGAACGCAGGATTACTGGCGTTTGCGCATTGGCATCGGTCATCCTCGCTCATTGAATCTGCAACAGCCGGTGGCTGATTTTGTATTGCATAGGCCTCGCAAGGAAGAACAAGCATTAATAGAACAGGCGATAGAAAAAAGCCTTAGAGTCATTCCAATAGCGTGCCAAGCGCAGTTCGAAAAAGCGATGATGGAACTTCATACCGATCAAAATATTTAAATCTTCTGACGATGCCGGGCTGCCTCGCACAACGCAGTATTCATAATATCGTCAGGCTCAGGCCAGGTAATCCGGGGCAAGATCCAGCCAGCCCTGACGGCATAAGCATATGCCGCTTACTTTTTAATTTTATAATTAAAATTTCAGCAAAATCATACACTTATATTATTATCAATAAAATATCATTGAAAAATACATTCCTGATAATGATTAACGTATAATTAAGTCACAAGCTAATAAATAGCTTTCCAATTACTTGTATTTGAGAAACTTTTGATGGGGAATAACATGACGACATACAAAGAACTGCAAAGCCAAATCGAAAAACTGCAAAAAGAAGCAGAGCATGCCAGAAAAAATGAACTGGCGAATGCAATCGCCGATATTCAAGCAAAAATGAAAGAGTTCGATATTCATATCGAAGATCTCGGATTTAACGGCAAGAAAAAAGCCGGTAAAACGACACGCAAGCCTGTAGCCGCCAAATACCGCAATAATGCGACCGGTGAAACCTGGAGTGGCCGTGGCAAACCGCCAAAATGGATGGCCGGTCAAGACAAAGCGCAATACCTGATTAAATAAGATGCTCGATTATTGATGTTTATTAAAGGCTGCTTTTTATAAGCAGCCTTTATTTTTTCTAGTTTGAACGCAAGCCAAACGGCCAAAACAGCTGAACAACGGACCATACGAGAATGCGGACATCCATCCAGAAACCACGTTGTGCGACATACTGTTGCGCATAATCCAGCCGAATCGGTAATACTTTTTCCACATAAGCCTCTTCCAGCTCAGCGTCTTTCAGACCAGCCAGCAAGCGCGCCTCACCATTAAACGAAATGGACGCCAGATCCAGTAGCCCAGGCTTGATCGACAGGACAGACTTGCGAACAGCCGTCGGATAACAACCAACATAACGCGGCATTTCGGCGCGCGGCCCGACAATACTCAGCTCGCCGCGCAATACATTAATCAGCATGGGCCAGCGAACAACACCAAAGCGGCGTAACAGAGTACCGGTTCTGGTTATTTGTTCGCCATGACAGCCCGCTACCGTTTCCAATGCGTCAGCATCGGCAATCGCCGTCCGAAATTCATAAACTTTTAACATCCGGCCGCTTTTTCCGACACGATGCGTAAGCACCAGGACCGGACCGCCTGCATCCACACGAATGAACAAGGCAATGAGCAAAATAAATGGCGCCAGCAGAATCAGCATCAACACAGACAACAGCACATCAACAAATCGTTTCATCAAAACCGCCAATAAAGAATGAAGAATAAAAAGAAAAGGATTCCGTAGCCCGACCGCTCTGCTCGGTCGGCTCAATCAATTCGCAAGCTCAGGCTTGCAGTCCCCGCATTATCCGCCGTTACGGAAATCTCTCGAAACCGGACAAAAAATAGCAAAAGGGAATGCAAATGCGCCAACACGATAGCTTCTATCAATGATTTAGTTATTTTCAATTATCCAAATAAATCGAAAGCCACTATCATTTGCCCTATCGTAATTCGTAACGCTCACCCAAGGAACTCAAAATGACTGCACAGACCCGCCCAGAGATCAAAACTTTTGCCAACCTCGAAGCCGCGTTCGCCGGCGAATCGATGGCCCATATCAAATACCGCTACTTTGCCAAATTAGCCCGCGAAATGGGCGACGAAGAAACGGCACTCACGTTTGAAGCAACGGCCGACCAGGAAGTCATGCATGCGTTTGGCCACCTCGACTTGCTTTATCCGAAAGCCAGTATGACGCCAGCCAAGGCTTTGCAGATCGCCATCGACGGCGAAACCTACGAATACACCGAGATGTACCCAAGTTTTCGTAAAACCGCTGAGGCCGAAGGCAATGCCGCCGCTGTCGCCGAGATGAATGAGCAGATTGAAGAATCCAAAGTGCACGCAGCACAATTTAAAGCCACGCTTGAAAAGGCGCAAAAGCGTTTCGCTGCTTTGGCCAAAGTTGAAGAGCGTCATGCCAATCATTACAAAGCGCAACTCGCCAAAGTGACAGGCTGAGCCTGTTTCATTTGCCCTATTCATTTACCCAATTCAAGGAAACACCATGAGCGACAATCATTTCAAAACCTATATCTGCATCGTTTGCGGCTTTGTATACGACGAAGCCGCCGGACGTACCGAAGACGGCATTGCGCCCGGCACCCTCTGGGCCAATGTGCCCGAAGACTGGGCCTGCCCTGATTGCGGCGTAGCCAAAGCCGACTTTGAAGTTGTCGAAATTTAAGGCAGCTATGAGCATTCAACGTCATCCCGATGGACCGGTTCTGGTAGTGGGTTCAGGTCTGGCAGGCTGGTCTGCCGTTCGCGAGTTTCGCAAACTGGATCCGACCACCGAGGTGATCATGCTGACCTCGAACAACGGTGATTTTTACGCAAAACCGGCACTCTCGAACGCCCTCGTACAAGGCAAAACGGCAGGGCAGCTGGTGACTACCGCAGCAGAAAAAATGATCAGTACGCTGTCACTGACCCTGATGCCGCAGACTGAGGTTACCGGTATTGATATCGCGACCCAGCATGTCATCACAAGCAAAGGCAGTTTTGCTTATCGCCAGTTGGTGCTGGCAACAGGCGCGCAGGCAATACGCCTGAGTTTTGCCGGCAATGCAGCTGACGAAGTGGTGTCGGTGAACTCGCTGGATGACTATGAGGTGTTCCGTCAGATGCTGGCACCAAAGGCGCGGGTGCTGATCATGGGGGCCGGCTTAATCGGCTGCGAATTTGCCAATGATCTGGCAGCGTCCGGCTATTCGGTGCAAGTGGTTGACCCAAGTCCGGCGCCATTAGCGACGTTACTGCCCGCTGAAGCCAGCGCAGAATTAAAAGCAAGTCTGTCGGAATTAGGTGTGCAATGGCATTTCGGCACCTCAGTCACCGAGATGAACCGCGTCAATGATGCAATTGCCATTCAACTGGCCAATGCGCAAACGACCACCGTTGATGTGGTTTTGAGCGCAATCGGGCTGCGTGCTGACATGGCACTGGCCCAAACAGCGGGCATTACAACGGATCGTGGCATTGTTGTTGACTCTCACTTGCAAACCAGCGCGCCTCATGTATTTGCATTGGGTGACAACGCGCAGTACGCCAGCGCTTCTTTGGGTGGCGTCTCCCGCACTTTGCCTTATGTAATGCCGATCATGAATGCCGCCAGGGCTTTGGCGCAAACGCTCAATGGCACCTCAACTGAAGTCAGGTTTCCGCTGATGCCAGTGGCCATCAAAACACCGGCCTTGCCGCTGATCGTAGCTGCAGCAGCACCCGGTACAGCGGGTGAATGGCGCACCCAGGAAGAAGGCATCTGGCATTTCATTGATACCGAAGCCAGGGTGCGTGGCTTTGTGCTGAGCGGCCCGCAAGTATCACGGCGTGCCGAGCAAGTGAAACTGGTCAGTGTTTGAATTTTGGCAAACTGCCCATTGCTGGCTTTGCTGCCGGCAATGGGAAGTCCGCATCCAGAAGAAGCAAACTCAGCCATTTCCAACAGCAAAAAAGCAATCAATTTCAGTAAAAAAAATCGGCCCGAAGGCCGATTTTTTTACAACGTTATCTTTTATGCTGCAGATTAACGATTGGCGATGTACATCGTGATTTCAAAACCAAAACGCAGATCGATTGCAGCTGGTGTAGTCCATGTCATGATAATTATCCTTGGTGAGTTTAAATAAATAGCTAAATCAGTTTTTACTCTGCTTTCTGCTACTTCTTCAAGTGCGTTTACATTGACGCTATTGTGCTCCTGGCGCGCGGCCAAATCCATGCGGGTTTCGCTTAATTACCACTCATGAAATTCATGAAACCCGCATCACCTTGCGGCGCAGCGGAAAGTGATGTCAATCAATCACAGCGAGTCTTTGAAACAGGGTTTCTCAGGGCGTTATAATCATGGGTTTTCAGGCCTGAGTGAAGCCGGCGTCGTGCGCACTAGCGCCGTCAGCCTTCTGCGGCCTCAATCATCGCCTCTTGCGCGCAAGGCGCCAGGCTGGCACAACGCCTTTGCGTGCATCTGGCGAACTGTGCCTTTTAAATCAAGGATTTTCATGAGTCTCAAATGCGGCATCGTCGGCCTGCCTAACGTCGGCAAGTCCACCCTTTTCAACGCGCTGACCAAAGCCGGCATTCCCGCTGAAAATTATCCGTTTTGCACCATTGAACCCAATGTCGGCGTCGTCGAAGTTCCTGATCCGCGTCTGCAGCAGCTGGCTGTCATCGTCAAGCCTGAGCGCATCCTGCCGGCCACGGTTGAGTTCGTTGACATTGCCGGACTGGTTGCCGGTGCCTCCAAGGGCGAAGGCTTGGGTAATCAGTTTCTGGCGCACATTCGGGAAACCGATGCCATCGTCAACGTCGTGCGCTGTTTTGAAGATGCCAATGTGATTCACGTTGCCGGCAAAGTCAGCCCGCTGGACGACATCGCCGTGATCCAGACCGAACTGGCATTAGCTGACATGGGTACGGTAGAAAAAGCGATTCATCGCGAAACCAAAAAATCCCGCTCCGGTGACAAAGATGCGGCCGCGCTGGTCAGCCTGATGGAAAAAATCATGGTTGAACTCAATGAAGCAAGACCGGTACGGGCAATGGGACTGGACCAGGAACAAATGGCGATGATCAAGCCGCTTTGCTTAATCACTGCCAAACCGGCGATGTATGTCGCCAATGTATCGGACACCGGCTTTAGCAACAATCCCTTGCTTGACCAGTTGACCGGCTACGCCAAATCGCAAAATGCACCGATCGTCGCGATTTGCGCTGCAATCGAATCTGAAATTGCCGACCTGGACGATGCCGACAAAGGGGCGTTTCTGAGTGACATGGGGATGGAAGAGCCAGGCCTGGACCGGCTGATTCGCGCTGCCTACAATTTGCTGGGCCTGCAGACTTACTTCACCGCTGGCGTCAAGGAAGTCCGCGCCTGGACCATTCATGCCGGCGACACTGCGCCACAAGCAGCGGGCGTGATTCACACTGATTTTGAGCGCGGATTCATTCGCGCCCAAACGATTGCCTACGAAGATTTCATCACCAACAAAGGGGAGTCTGGCGCTAAGGAAGCGGGCAAGATGCGCGCCGAGGGCAAGGAATACATTGTCAAAGATGGCGACGTGCTGAATTTCTTGTTCAACGTCTAATACAACAACAGTAAATTTTTACGATGAACAAAATCACTTCAGACATTCATTGGCAAACACAAACACTGAACAAAACAATCCGGGCATCCATAAAAAGCCAGAAGCCTCTCTGCATCTGGCTCACGGGACTTTCTGGTGCGGGCAAATCAACCATCGCCAACCTGCTGGACGTCCGTCTGCATGCGATGGGCAGGCATACCTATCTGCTGGATGGTGACAACGTACGCCACGGATTGAACCGCGACCTGGGTTTTTCTGATGCAGATCGCACGGAAAACATCCGTCGCGTCGCTGAGGTTGCGCATCTGATGCTGGATGCCGGCCTGATCGTGATTGTCTCTTTTATCAGCCCGTTTCGTGCCGAACGGGCTTTTGCCCGATCTTTGTTTGACGATGGAGAATTTTGCGAAGTGTTTATCGACACTACGCTGGAAGAATGCATGCGCCGCGACCCCAAGGGTTTGTATGCCAAGGCGCGTCAGGGGCAATTAAAAAACTTTACCGGTCTTGACAGTGCTTACGAGGCACCAGTCTCACCCGAAGTCCACGTAACAGCTGTTGCCATTACGCCTGCAGATGGCGTGGAACTGATTTTGCACAAACTCGAACTTTGATGGTTTGGTAAACCTACATACCCAGCCATAAGGCCAGCGGCACAAATCCCAGAGACGCGAGATTACCCAGCATCACGATAGCGGCCACCTGCTCCGGCTCTTGCTTGTATCTTTCCGCAACCATGAAGCAAAACACGGCGGGCGGCAGCCCGGCGAACAAATACATCTGACCACGCTGCAAACTCGTCAGCGGCAATACGAAATCCAGCAACCAGGCGACCGCCAGCCCCGACAAGGGACAAACCACTGCGCCGACCAGACCGATGCGCCAGCTGCGCATGGTCACATCACTCATGCGCACACCCAAAGCCAGCAGCATTAAGGGAATACTCGCTTCGCCCAAGAGGCGCAAGGCCCTCATCAAGGCGTCCGGCAGCGAGAATTTAAACGCGGCAAACACCATCCCGGCGATCATGGCGACCATCATCGGATTGGCAAACAGGTTCAGCTTCGCTTTGCGCCCACCGGTGCGACCGCTTTCCATCAGGCGCATACCCACGGTGAAGTACACCAGACTGCCCGCCATGAACAAGGCGACCGCTTCAGACAGCGCGGCCGAGCCGAACGCTAGCACCGCCAGCGGCAAGCCCATATTGCCGCAATTGTTGTACATCATAGGCGGCAAAAAAGTGCGCAGGTCATAACCCAGCAGACGGGCCACCGGCCAGGCAATCAGGCCAGAGCCCAAACCGATCAGTGCGCCTGCCAGCATCAGGGGCAAGTTGGCGACCAGATCAAATTCTTTGGCTGCCAGAGCAGAAAACAGCAGCAACGGACACAGCAGCTCAACACTGGCACGGTTGATCGATCCAATGTCTTGCTTGACGATCTCGCCGCGCAGACGGGCATAGGCATAACCGACGGCGACAATCAAAAAGACGGGCAGAATGATGCTGACAATACGATTAAAAATTTCCATCTTGTGCTTTTCGGTTCAGTGCAGCAGCAAACGTTTTTCTGCCAGTTCAAGTGCTTCCACATTCCCGCGCAACACAACCACATCGCCGGCTTCAAGAAGGGTATCGGGCGCAAACGGCAAGCGGATTTTGCCGCGGCGCACAGCCGTAATTTCGGCGCCCAGCGCCGACAAATTCAAGTTGCCGAGCTGCTCGCCAATGGCTGCCGCTTTATCTTGCAGCGCAACCGAATGCAGACGCACTTGCAAATGCTCGGCATCAACCGGCGTGTCGTCAAGGCCATGAAAATATCCGCGCAAAGAAGCGTAACGCTCGCTGCGCGCAGCCTGCACCCTGTGCACCACGCGCCGCAGCGGCACGCCCATTAGCAACAGCGCATGCGAGGCCAGCATCAGACTGCCTTCAATGGTTTCGGGAACCACCTCGTCAGCACCTCCGGCACGCAAAATGTCCAGGTCGTCTTCATCGACACTGCGCACAATCGCCGGCAAGGCAGGCGCTAGCTCATTGGCAAAATGCAGGGTTTTCAATGCTGCCTGGGTATCGGCAAAGGTCACGACCAAGGCTGCTGCGCGATGAATACCGGCGGCGATCAGGCTCTCGCGGCGGGTTGCGTCACCATAGGACACACGGGCGCCGGCACGCTGCGCTTCAGCCACACGTTCAGGATCAAGGTCGAGCGCATGATAGGGAATTTTTTCGTCTTCCAGCAAACGGGCCAGACTCTGGCCGCTGCGACCGAAGCCGGCAATGATGACGTGCTTTTCTTCACTCATCGTGCGGGTCGCAATTTGTGTCAGGGCCAGCGACTGCAGCATCCATTCGTTGGCTGACAACTTGAGTACAATTTTGTCGGCATTGGCAAGAATGAAAGGCGCTGCCAGCATCGACAATACCATCGAAGCCAGAATCAACTGCACCAGTTCAGGGTCGACCAGAGACAAGCCGCCGGCCTGATTCAAGAGCACAAAACCGAATTCGCCCGCCTGCGCCAGACCCAGGCCGGTGCGCAAGGCCACGCCTGGCGTGGCACCAAAAAATCTGGCCAGGAGTGCAATCAGGCCAAATTTCAATAACACCGGCACCACTAAAAGAAGCAATACCACCGGCCAGTTTTCCAGCACGATGGGGACATTCAACAGCATGCCGACGGTAATAAAAAACAGGCCCAGCAAGACATCGCGAAACGGTTTGATGTCTTCTTCAACCTGCGGCCGGTATTCCGTCTCGGAGATCAGCATGCCGGCCACAAAAGCGCCCAGCGCCAGCGACAGCCCGGCCTTCTCGGTGATCCATGCCGCGCCCAGCGTTATGAGCAAGAGATTGAGCATGAACAGCTCTTGCGAACGGCGCTTGACCACGATCTGGAAC
The DNA here is from genome assembly GCA_947451925.1 of Burkholderiales bacterium. Taxonomy (GTDB): domain Bacteria; phylum Pseudomonadota; class Gammaproteobacteria; order Burkholderiales; family Burkholderiaceae_D; genus Pernthalerella. The sequence goes on from CANGAW010000065.1 coordinate 8,979, forward strand.
CAGCGCCGCAACAACTTCTGGCCAAGGAATAACAGCAGCACCAAAACAAAGACAGCCTTGATGCCAGCCCAGGCCAGCGTTGCGCCCAGATTACCTTGTGGATGTGCCAGAGCCGGCACCAGAATCAGCAGTGGCACGACGGCCAGATCCTGAAACAGCAAGATGCTGGTAATCCGGCGGCCATGCTCGCTTTCCATCTCCAGACGCTCGGTCAGCATTTTGAGCACGATTGCTGTCGACGACATGGACAGCGCACCGCCCAACGCAAACGACGCGCTCCAGCCAATATCAAAGGTCTGCGGCAACAGCCCGGCCATCAGCCAGCCGCACAGCATCGCTACGGCAATCGTCACCACCACTTGCGCCATGCCCAGCCCAAAAACGGCGCGCCGCATCGACAAAAGTTTGGGCAAAGAAAATTCGAGGCCAATGGAAAACATCAGAAAGACCACACCGAATTCGGCCAGCGTATGGGTGGTCGCGCTATTGGAAGCCAGACCAAGGGCATGGGGTCCGATCAAAATGCCGACCGACAAATAACCCAGCATAGGCGGCAATTGCAGCATGCGGAATGCCACCACGCCAAGTACGGCAGCGACAAGCAAAATGAGGGTCAATTCCAGCGCTGAAAACATGATGGCAGCAATAAATAATGTTCGTGTAATGTAAAGAAAAAAACCGCTTGGGTCCGTATATCGGCGAATTCAGCTTTTCTTATGACTGGCAGGTTTTTTGCTTTGCGGAATCGGCTATACTTTCGACATGAGTGTAACCCATGAAAAAAAGATGCCGCACCATTTTGATAACGACCGCGCTTTGCGTGCGCTGCAACTTGCGCGTGACACCCTGCAAATCGAGGCCGATGCGATTCTAGCGCTGAAAGACCGCCTGGGCTTTACGACTGACGATCCCTTTGCACGGGCAACTGAGCTGTTGCTGCAATGCCGTGGTCGGGTGGTCGTCTCTGGGATGGGCAAATCGGGCCACATCGCGCGCAAGATCGCCGCGACCCTGTCCTCGACCGGCACTCCGGCCTTGTTTGTGCATCCGGCCGAAGCTGCTCATGGCGACCTGGGCATGGTGACGGACGCCGACACCATCATCGCCATTTCTAATTCCGGCGAATCAGAAGAGCTGCTGGCGATCCTGCCGGTCATCAAACGTCTGGGCGCCTCGCTGATTTCCATGACAGGCCGCCCCGATTCGACGCTGGCCCGTCTGGCTGATGTGCATCTCAATGTGGCCGTTGCCAAAGAAGCCTGCCCTTTGAATCTGGCGCCAACTGCCAGCACCACCGTCACTCTTGCGCTGGGCGACGCACTGGCAGTCGCCTTGCTCGACGCGCGCGGCTTTCGCGAAGAAGACTTTGCCCGCTCGCACCCCGGCGGCGCTCTGGGACGCCGCTTGCTGACCCATGTCCGCGACATCATGCGAACAGGCGAGGGCATTCCGGCCGTAACACCCGACACTTTGCTGCCGGCGGCGCTGCTGGAAGTCTCGCATAAGGGTCTGGCGATGACAGCTGTGGTGGACCCCAACTTCAAGGCTATTGGTATTTTTACCGATGGCGACCTGCGACGTTTAATTGAGCAGGGCCGTGATTTTTCTCGCACCACAATTAACGATGTGATGCACGCTAACCCGCGCACGCTCGGCCCGGACCAGCTCGCTGTGGAGGCCGTTGAGTTAATGGAGCAGTACCGGATCAACCAGGTGTTGGTGACTGATGCCGATGGCACACTGGTGGGCGCACTGCACATTCATGATCTGACAAGGGCCAAGGTAATCTGATGCACACTCAGGATCTGCATGCCGCCAGCTTGCGCGCCAAAGCTTTGAAGCTGATGATTTTTGATGTCGACGGCGTACTGACCGATGGCGGCTTGCGATTTGGCGCTGAAGGGGAAGTCATCAAGACTTTCAATGTACTCGATGGTCTGGGCATCAAATTACTGCAGCAGTCCGGCGTAGCCGTGGCCATTATCAGTGCGCGCCAGTCGCCGATTGTGGCCAAGCGCGCGCACGACCTCGGCATCCAGATTTTGCTTCAAGGCGTGCATGACAAACGCGTGGCCTTCGAAGCCACCATGGCAGAAACCGGCCTGAGCCCAGAGCAATGTGGCTTCATGGGTGACGATGTAATTGATTTGCCGGTCATGCTGCGCACAGGCTTTGCGGCCAGTGTGCCCAACGGCCATCCGGAAGTGCGTGCACGCGCCCACCTGGTGACCGAGGCTGCCGGTGGCAAGGGCGCGGCACGGGAAGTGTGCGACTTTATTTTGAAAGCACAAAACAATTATGAGGCAGCGCTTGCGCCGTATCTGCGATGAATGACTTTCGCCGGCGATATCCTGCACTGCTGCTGCTGATTGCCGGCATAGCACTGGCTGCGTTCAGTTTCTGGGGCGTGGAAACCATGCGTCGCTCCGGCGAACAAAGCACGGAAAATCGTTCGCACACTGAGCCCGACTATTACGTGGAAAATTTCCACTTCGTCAAAGTCGCCGCAAACGGCGACGGCGAGTACATGATCAGCGGTGACAAGCTGGTGCACTATCCGGACGACGACAGTAACCGCATCATCAAGCCTTTCGTCAAAAGTTATTCCGCGCAGCGCCCGCCAATGACCTTGCAAGCGCACAGCGCTTTACTCAACAGCGACCACAGCCGGCTGCATTTATATGACGATGTGCATATAGAAAGACCGCAAACGCATGGCGCAGAAAAACTGACGGTCGAATCCGAATACATGCTGGTACTGCCGGACGATGACATCATCAAAACCGACAAACACGTTGTTCTTACACTGGGCAATGCAATTCTCAGTGGTACCGGCATGATCGCTGACAACGTCAAACATCAATTTACGTTGCAAAGCAAAGTAAGCGGAAGTTATCCACCAAAAAGCAAACAATAAGCAGAACGAGCCGCCCCATCAGACTTTCATCGACTATAAAAATGAAAAAAATGAACCGACCCCGCCTCTTGCAACCCCTCCTTGTTGCGCTCGCCAGCATGGTTTTCATGCACGCAGCCCATGCTGAAAAAGCCGACGCTGACAAACCGACCAATATCGAAGCGGATCAAATGTTTTATGACGAAGCCAAGCAGGTCAATACCTTTATTGGCAAAGTCGTTCTCACCCGCGGCACTTTGATCATGCATGCCGAAAAACTGCTGGTCAAACAAGACAAAGCCGGCAATCAGCTGACCACCATGTTTGCGCCCAATGGCGGGCTGGCTACCTTTCGCCAGAAGCGCGATGGCGGCAAAGATCTGTGGATTGAGGGCTATGCAACGGACCGCATTGAATACGACAGCAAGACCGAAATCGCCAAACTGTTCAAACAGGCCCGCGTCAAAATGATGGATGGCGCGCGCGTGACCGACGAAGTCGAAGGCGATTTCATTTCCTATGACAGCCGGGCCGAGTTTTACACCGTCACCAATTCCACTAGCGGCGAAAGCAAGCCGGGCGGCGGCAGAATTCGCGCCATCATTCAACCGCGTAACGAGGAAGCATCCCAAAATGGGAAGTAAACCAGTCAGCAAGCTTGTCGTCCATGGCCTGCAAAAAAGCTATGGTGCCAAACAAGTCGTGCGCGACGTCTCGCTTGAGATCGAGAGCGGTGAAGTAGTCGGCCTCTTGGGTCCCAATGGCGCTGGCAAAACCACGTCGTTTTACATGATCGTGGGTCTGGTGCCCTCCGAGGCCGGCGAAATTATGCTCGATGGCGAGCGCATTTCCGGCCTGCCGATTCATCGTCGCGCCGAGCGCGGTCTGTCTTACCTGCCGCAGGAAGCGTCTGTGTTTCGCAAGCTCTCGGTCGAAGACAATATTCGCGCGGTGCTGGAACTGCAAAAAGAAAATGGCAAGCCGCTCTCTGCTGACGAAATCGAACTGCGGCTAAACAAATTGCTGCACGAATTACAGATTGAAAAACTGCGCGAAAATCAGGCGCTGTCCTTGTCCGGCGGCGAACGTCGCCGGGTTGAAATTGCCCGGGCACTAGCCACCGATCCGCGCTTTATTTTGCTCGACGAGCCCTTTGCCGGCGTTGACCCGATTGCGGTAATCGAGATTCAACGCATTGTGCGCTTCCTGAAGGAACGCGGTCTGGGCGTATTAATTACGGACCACAATGTGCGCGAAACGCTGGGCATTTGCGACCGCGCCTACATCATCAATCAGGGTGCGGTGCTGGCCTCAGGTAGCCCGAACGACATCATTGCCAACGAATCAGTGCGCCGCGTGTATCTGGGCGAGCACTTCCGCATGTAAGACCTAGGCATATGAAACAGACCCTACAGCTTCGCGTTTCACAGCATCTTGCGCTGACTCCGCAGCTGCAGCAGTCCATCCGGCTACTCCAACTTTCCACGCTTGAGCTGCATCAGGAACTTGAGCAAATGCTCACTGATAATCCGCTGCTCGAACGACTCGATGATCCGCTCGATCATTCTGTGCGTCTGTTAGGTGATGGCGCCATCAGTTCAGTGCCGCTGCCCGCCACGGCCGAATCTGCAGCCAGCAGCGAAGCCAGTACCAGCGCCGAAAACGAAGCAAATTTTGACGCGCCTACCGCCGGCGAAGACAATGCCGCCGGCGACGCCGACTGGAGTTTCGACGATGTCGCGCGTTCATCCAAAGCACCCGACGATGAAGACGCACGTCCTCAGCTCGAAGCCCATGAATCGACCTTGCGCGAGCATTTGCTCGAACAACTCGCCGTCACTGTAGACAATCGCCGCGACCGCGCGCTGGTTGAGCTGATCATTGATGCGCTGGACGACAACGGCTATCTCGAAGAATCACTCGAGAGCATTCATGAGCGGCTGCCGGAAGAGTTAGAGATCGAGATGGATGAAATGAATGTGGCCTTAAAGCTGCTGCAGAGTTTCGATCCGGCCGGCGTCGGTGCACGCAATGCTTCCGAATGTCTGGCCTTGCAAATTCGCCGCTTTGAAAAAATCCCGATGGTTACCAGACGCATGGCGCTGATCCTGGTGGAAAATCATCTTGAACTATTCGCGCAACGCGAGTTCAATAAGTTAAAGAAGCTGCTTGATTGCGATGATGAAGATTTGCGCGAAGCGCAGGTGGTGATCCGGCTTTGCAACCCGCATCCTGGTGCGCCGTATGCCGGTGATGCGTCTGACTATGTGGTGCCCGACGTCATCGTCAAACGCGGAAAAAATGGATGGCAGGTAAGCTTAAATCGCGAAGTCATGCCCAAGCTCAGAGTCAACGCCATGTACGCCAATATTCTGAAACAAAATAAAGGCGAAGGCTCGCTGACCTCGCAGTTGCAGGAAGCCAAATGGCTGATCAAAAATATGCGGCAGCGCTTTGACACCATTTTGCGTGTGTCGGAAGCCATCGTCGAGCGGCAACGTAATTTTTTCTCGCACGGCGCCGTCGCGATGCGTCCTCTTGTTTTGCGCGAAATTGCTGATACACTTGGCTTGCACGAAAGCACTATCTCTCGGGTAACGACGCAAAAATATATGCTCACGCCACATGGCATGTTCGAGTTGAAATACTTTTTTGGCAGCCACGTCGCAACGGAAGCTGGTGGCGAAGCCTCTTCTACGGCGATACGCGCTTTGATCAAACAATTGATAGGAGCCGAAGATACAAAACATCCCTTTTCCGATAGCAAAATTACCGATATGCTGGCTGAACAAGGCATGGTCGTTGCGCGACGCACTGTTGCCAAATACCGGGAAGCCTTGAAAATCCCCCCAGTCAATTTGCGTAAATCCCTGTAATATTTTTCCAGTTTTTAACCGTTGCTGCATTCCGAATTACGCATCAACAGCGTATCAGCCGGAGTCACCAGCATCGCCATGCCAAGGAGTACTGTGTATGAATCTCACTATCAGTGGACATCATCTGGAACTGACCCCCGCCATTCGGGAGTATGTGCAAACTAAACTGGAACGTATCAAGCGACATTTCGACAATGTGATTGATGTCGCGGTCATTCTCTCGGTCGATACCCTGACTGAAAAAGAAAAACGTCAGCGCGCCG
>CANGAW010000066.1 GCA_947451925.1 Burkholderiales bacterium
GTGACGATGGTGGATCCGTTTGCAACGACGCTCAGTGGGGCAATCGAATCCGATATCACAGATGGCGTTTTAGAGGTGGGCGAAACCTGGCGCTACACCGCAACGCATACGGTGACGCAAGATGAAATCGATGCAGGAGTCATGCTGGTCAATGTGGCTACTGGTGACAGTGATCTAACAGAGCCTTTGTCCGATGACGCCAGTACGCCAATCATTCAAGATCCGTCCTTCAGCATTGCCAAGGATGTCAGCGCAGTCACCGGTGGCACCGCCGACAACGAGGCCGACAGTGCCGGTGATGTCATTCATTACACGATTGTACTAACCAATACCGGCAACCAAAGTCTGACCGGTGTGACGATGGTGGATCCGTTTGCAACGACGCTCAGTGGGGCAATCGAATCCGATATCACAGATGGCGTTTTAGAGGTGGGCGAAACCTGGCGCTACACCGCAACGCATACGGTGACGCAAGATGAAATCAATGCCGGAACAACGCTAGTTAATGTGGCCACCGGCGACACTGATCAGACGGGATCTAAGTCCGATGATGCCAGCACGATGATTGTACAAATGCAGTCCAATGGTCTGATTGCCCCCACCGGCGCCACCATTCAGCAATACATTAACGGCACCGTGATGAGCTTTGAAGATTATTACGCCAGTCAGGGCGGTGTCATTCAGTATGGCGTCAAGGCCAACAAAATCAGTCAGACCAACCCCGGCGTATTTTTTTATTTCAGTGGCTTGTCGGAGGGGATTAAGGGTGTCGACAATGTGAACAATGCCACCTTGCTGGCCGGGTCGGATGGCAAGGCCGACACGGTGAAAATCGTAGTGGATCAAAGTGTCTCCGGCATCATGACCTTCACGACCAGTCTTAGCAGCATTAATCTCTACAAAATCAATGATGCCAATCATAATGGCTTGATCGACATTGGTGAAACGGCGACCAAGGTCAATCTGACTAATTCGCAGGTGGTCATTGCCAACGGCGACGTGACGATCAATTTCAAGCCGGATGCGGTGGGATCCTTGTATGTCTTGTCGGTCAAGTACAGCACCGGCTCGGTGGTTGGCAGCAGCGTACCAACCAAGCCTACTTTTGAGTATGACTTCGACACCAAGGTCAACAATGTACTCATCGCCAGTGAGGCTGGCAGCATTACGCTGGCTCCCAAAACCAATGCGCTGACGCTCGATGGTGAAGTCGGTCATGGTGCCCATGCCGTGAGTCAGCCACAGTTAAACCATGTGTTTGATCTGGCAGTTCAATACTGGGCTGAACATGGCGCCAGCAGCGAAGAGCTGGCCTTGATCAAAGGCGCCGATGTCAGCATCACCGATCTGGGTGGACTCTGGCTGGCTGACACCACCGCAGAGGGCGGCATCCGCATTGATGATGATGCAGCCGGCCATGGCTGGTCGCTGGGTCTGGGCAATGTCGCGCCCAATAAAGTCGATTTGCTGTCTGCGCTGACCCATGAAATGGGCCACTTGCTTGGCCTCACGCACGAGCAAATGGATCCGGATCTGGCAGTCGGCGAGCGCGTCTTGCCGATGGCCGCTGACTGCGGAACGCAAACGCTGCCCCTCAATGTGGTCGGCTCGTCAAATGAGATGCACGCAGTTCATTACGCTTAAGGCATGCGCATCTTGCCGGGAGCTTGGCGGTTTTTGATTTTTGTCCAAACTCTTCCGGTTTTTTATTTGACAGTCAGCCTGTGCGATGTATGCAGGCTGCGCTATACGAAGCAGGCACTCACTGCCTCAATCAGCCTGATTGGCTGATTGCGCTGAAGGCAAGCACGCATGGCCCGGCGCAGCAAGCAGGGCATTACGTCTTTTGGCCGACACAAACCCTTAAGCCTTCCACTTGCGCAAGCTTGTTCTTGATGCGCCATTGTTATTACTATAAATGCAACAAAAGGTGGCATCCCCTTCAACAACAGGAGCAGAACAATGAGCCAGAACGCAAGCCATGAAAATGATGGTCAATTCCTGAACGGCAGCCCATCTCACGCCGAGACGCGCTCCATACAAATTGGTTTGCGCCTGCGCGCAGTGGAGCAATCCGAGCGTGCAATCGTCTCCAACATCACCGCTGTGCAGGCATCGTCGGGCATGGTCTTTATTGATTTTGGTTTCCTGGAGCAGCAGGCGCTCGAAGAAATCAACAAAGCCGTCGGAAAAAGCGGGCAGACCGATACCGTCATCGATGGCCGTCTCGAATGCCGTATTGCCATGAGTCTCGACAACGTCGCCCAACTGCATCGTCAGCTTGAACAACTGCTTAATGCGGCCAAAAAATCCAGACCAGCGGCCATGCCCTTGGAGCCGACCACCCCCGGCTCCGACTCCACCCTGCAGTAATCCTTTGCCCCTGCGCGCGGTCCCCGCAAATTGTGGTGGACAGTGCGCAGGCTGCGTTCGCCCTAACTGATTGCAAAGGCCAGGACCATGCCCGCTTCTCCTACTGTGCCGCAGAACCTTGCGCCCCCCGCCCAGACTGCCCCGGCGCTTGTGGCCGTGGTCAAAGCCAGCCGCTCGGCTATTGTGTCGGCGGCGATTTTCAGTTTGTTTTTGAATCTGCTGATGCTGGTGCCTTCCCTCTACATGCTGCAGGTTTACGACCGGGTGCTGTCCACCGGCAGCGTTCCCACTCTGTTAATGCTGACCCTCATTACGGTATTTCTGTTTATCGTTTTTGGCGGCCTTGAGTGGTTGCGCGCACAAATCCTGATTGTCGCCAGCATGCGTTTTGACGCCATGCTCGGTGCGGTGATTCATGACGCCATTTTTACCCGCTCGCTGGCAACAGGTGGACGCCGCGCCAACGCCCAGCCACTGGATGATCTGGATCGCGTGCGTCAATTCGTCACCGGTCAGGGCTTGTTCGCGCTGCTGGATGCACCCTGGGTACCCTTGTATGTGGGCATGATGTTTCTGTTTCATCCGTGGATGGGCATCGCAGCCATTGCTTCCATGTTGATCCTGACTGGGCTGACTATCTGGAACGAACTGGCAACCCGCCAATTGCTGCAAGACGCCAATCGTTTCAGTATGGCGGCTAACCAACATACGGCGGCACATTTGCGCAACGTGGAAGTGATTGCCGCAATGGGCATGCTGCCGCGCTTGCGTGAACGCTGGATCAGTGAGCGTGGAGCGGCTTTGGCGGCACAGCACCAGGCCAGTGGCCGCGCCGGCCTGATTGCTGCGCTGTCAAAAACCTACCGCATGACGTCGCAGTCCCTGGTCTTGGGGCTGGGTGCCTATCTGGCGATCAAGCGCGAGATCAGTCCGGGCATGGTGATCGCCGGTTCCATTTTGCTGGGTCGTGCGTTAGCGCCGATTGATCAGCTCATCGCCAACTGGCGCAGCCTGTCGGCAGCGCGACAGGGGTTTGCCCGACTGTCCGAATTGCTGACTGCGCACCCCGAAGCGGACGAGTGCATGCCGCTGCCGGCCGTAAAGGGAGAATACAAACTGGAAAAAGTGGTGATTACCCCTGCCGGCGCGCGTGCGCCCATCATCAATGAGCTGACGATGCGGATTGCCGCCGGCACGCAGTTGGGTGTGATCGGCCCGAGTGCAGCCGGCAAGTCGACCCTGTTGCGCGCGCTGCTGGGGCTGCATCTGCCTGTCTCGGGCAGCCTGAGGCTTGATGGTGCCGAGCTTGGTCAATATGACCGCGCAACACTGGGCAGCGCCATCGGTTATCTGCCGCAAGATGTCGAACTGCTGGAAGGCAGCATCGCTGAAAACATCGCCCGCTTCGGTGAGATCGATGCCGAAGCGGTGGTCAAAGCGGCGCGGCGTGCCGGCGTGCACGAGATGGTGCTGGCGCTGCCGGATGGTTATGCCACCCGGCTTGAAGGCAACTTTACTTTGTCGGCCGGCCAGCGGCAGCGGGTAGGCCTGGCCCGCGCCATGTATGGCGACCCTGCCGTGATCATTCTCGACGAACCCAATTCCAATCTGGATGAAGCCGGCAACGCCGCTTTGCAGCAAGCGCTGACTGAACTCAAAAGCATAGGCAGCACCGTCATCATCGTTACCCATCGCAGCAAAGTGCTGGATCAGGTTGATCGTGTCTTGCTACTAGTTGAAGGCAAGCTCTCGCTGTATGGCACCCGCGAGCAGGTCGCCAGCGCGCTGCAGCAGGCGGGCGCGGCACGTGGCGCGCATCCGATTCGACCAAGCGAGGTGTTTGCATGAACGCAAGCGAAAAAGTCACCGCATTGAAGCCAGGGTCAGCACAAGTTTTACCTGCGCGCGCATTGCCTCCTGCTGTTGAGCAGCAAGAGCGCTGGCTGCGTCATGGCGGCATCGCTGCCGTGCTCTTGCTGTTTGGCGGCCTTGGTCTGTGGGCGTCAATGGCTCCGCTCGATAGTGCCGCCGTGGGGCCGGGCATTATTGTGCTGGAAAATTATCGCAAAGCGGTACAGCACCTGGAAGGCGGCATCGTCCATGAAGTGCATGCGCGCGAAGGACAAATGGTGCACAAGGGCGATGTCTTGCTGACGCTCGAAGACATACAAGCCCGTGCCCAGATGGAATTGGTGCGCAGTCAGCTGCTGGTGGCGCTGGCCCGTGAAGCGCGTCTGGTTGCGCAGCGTGACGGCAAGTCGCGCGTGGTCTATCCGCCTGCGTTGCTGGAAATGGCCAGCGATGCAAGAGCAGCGGACGCCATGCGCGGACAAGACCAGACCTTTCGCGTACGCAAGCAGGCGCAAGATGGCGAAACGATGTTGTATCAGCGGCAGATTGCGCAATTGCGGCAAAAGGGCGCCGGGCTGATTGAGCAAAAAATTATGCGTGACAAACTGGTGGGCTCGTTTGAAAAAGAGCGCAATGATTTCGAAGCGCTGGCGCGCGAAGGCTATACCGAACGCCAGCGCGTACGCGAGATGGAGCGTAATCTCGCGCAAAACGAAGGCCTGCGCGGCGCTCTCGTTACCGACATTGCTGCCAATGAAGTCGAGATAGGCGCGGCCCTCGTCAAAATCGTCCAGCTGGAAAAAGAACTGCAGCGCGAAGTGGCCAAAGAACTCGCTGAAGTGCAGGCCGAATTATTTGGCTTGCGTGAAAAAATGCGCGCACTCGACGACACCTTGAATCGCACCGTCATTACGGCGCCCGACAACGGCATGGTGCTGGCCTTGTCGGTGCATACCCCGGGTGAAGTGGTGCGCCCTGGCGCGCACTTGCTCGACATCGTGCCGGCCAATGAAAGCCTGATCGTCGAAGCCCGTATGTCGCCGCAAGACGTCGACCAGATACGCACCGGACAAATGGCTGAAGTGCGTTTCTCGGCGTTTCGTCAGCGCGACATGCCAAAAATTCAGGGGCAGCTGGCCACCCTGTCGGCCGACCGTTTGCAGGACGAAGCCAGCGAGCAGAAGCAGCCCTACTATCTGGCTCGCGTCATCATCACTGCCAAGGGTCTGCAAGACCTGGCCAAACTCAAGCTGGCGCTGGTGCCAGGCATGCCGGCCGAAGTCATGGTCAATACCGGGCGGCGCACCTTCTGGCATTACCTGACTGCGCCCTTGTCGGACATGCTGGCCCGTTCGCTGAAGGAGGACTGAGATGCGCAAACCTTACGGTTGGAGAACGCACGCCAGTAACAGCATCTGCCTATGCCTGTTTGTTTTGTGCTGGCAGGGTAGCAGCGTGATGGCAGCTGATTTACTAAGCTTGTATCAAGCGGCGATGGCGGATAACCCGCTATTGAAAATGCGGGAAATGGGCATAGAGCATGCGCGCGCCGAGGCCGATGTCGCCGGTAGTAAATTGCTGCCGCAAGTCAGTTTGCAGGCATCGACTTCCCGCAATGACTATCATGATGTTGCTACCGATCTGAAATACAACGGTCAGCGCATCACGCTCAGTGCGCGTCAGGCTTTGTTTGATCTGCCTTCCGTCTACCGTCGCGATGGCGCGCGCTATACCGTGCAGCAAACCGAACGCGAAGCCGAGCTGGCAAGGATGCAGCTGACAGGGCAGCTGAGCGATTATTATCTGCAAGCGCTGGAAGCCGATGATGAAATGCAGCAGCTGCAAGCAGAAAAAGAAGCAGCAGCCAAACAGGTTGCGCGATTGCGAGCCATGTACGCGCGGCAGATGGCCAAGATTACCGACCTGTCCGAGGCCATCGCTTATCAGCAGCAATTATTGACCCGCGAAATCGATGTCGCCAACAAAGCTGCTGCCGCCCGCGTCCGTCTGGGGGAGCTTAGCGGCGGCAAGCCGGACCAACTGGCGGTGTTGAGTCGCAGCGAATTTCCGCCCGTGCCTGAGTCCGAAGAGAGTTGGGTGACGGCGGCGCTGGAAACCAACCCTGACGTGGCAGCCCGCATGCAATCCGTTCTGGCCAGCCGCAGTGGTGCCGCAGGGGCAAGCGCCGAACATTTGCCCCAGCTGTCTTTGTCGATTCAGCGCAATCAGTCCAATCAGGACATCGACAATTCACCGCGCCGCGATTTTAATGTCGGCACTATCTCGCTCGAATTGAGTCTGCCGATTTATCAGGGCGGGCGTATCAGTGCGGCGCAATCTTCGGCGCTGGCGCAGCTGGCGATTGCGGAAAAACAGCTCGACGCCACACAGCGCTCGGTTGAGCGTGAAACCCGTCTCAACTTCGCCAGCGCCCAGGCAAACCGGGCGCGAATCGACTCTACCGATAACGAAGTCGCGGCGTTGAAACAGACGGTAACAGCGCAGGAGCGCGGCTATGAATATGGTGTGGTCACTGTCATTAATGTGCTCGACGCCAGAAGGCGGCTGTTGCGCGCGCGAGTGGATCAGGCCAAGGCCCGCTATGACTATCTGCGTGACCTGATTGGTTTGCGTTTGCGGGCAGGGCGGCTGGGAGCGATTGATGTGGCCGAGTTTAATGGCTGGCTCGGCAAAAAACAGCCCTGAAGCCCGAAAAAACTATTCGCAGATGTGATTAAACAGCTTGCCCGCTAAAGACGCTGCATCCGCATCCATCCATTCGCCCACCAGATTTTCTTCCGAAGCGACTGCGCCATGGCCCATATTTTCTGTCATCCGTTTGGCACTTAAAATCCGGCTTTTTTTTGCGCGGCAGTTGTATTCAAGCGCAAACAGGGCAGAACGAAACGGCTGCTTATCTGAACCCTGTGCGGGTGCATTAAGGTCATGCAAATCCCAGACAAAGGCCGTGTCACCCATCTTGCGGGTGTGCAGGCTGTCAAAGTACATAGTGGCGGCATCGGTTTCTGCATAGCGGACCCAGCCTTGCGCCGACGCAGGCAGGACAGCGCACAACAGGCAGGCGAATAGAATTTTTTTCATGATCAGGCAAGTCAAAAGAAAAGGCGCCAGTGTGCCAGAGTCTGGCACGGCCTGCAGTTGTGCTGCCAAGGGCTTGGCCCTGTATCATCGCGTTCATGCGCTTACTTCTGTTTATTTCTCTATTGCTGCCCCAGCTGGTATCGGCTGAGGCGCTGTCTTTGCATTGTCAGGGCAAGACTCGCTTTGTGCATCGCGGTGCGCCATCGACGGTGCCGGCAGATGAACAACGTGAGTACCAGATTCGGGATGCGGTGCTCGACACCATGCCTTGCACCGCCGAAGGTAGTCGCTGGTCCTGCTTTGGTCTGACCGCGCATCAGGCCATGCGCCGGGTGCAGATTGATCTCACTGAAAAGACCGTGATCGACAAGCTGGAGTTGCCAACTTCCGAGCTGATCTTTGAAGCGCGTTGCGACTAGTCGCCGCTCATAGTGCTGCCAATATCGCTGCCAATGTCACCCGCCGCTGATCAGCTGAATCTGTTTGCGCAAGCACGTGCCCAATTCCAAATTTTGCAAACCGGCTTTGGCGCAGGCAAACAATTTTTTGCCACATGCGCAGCCTGGCAAGCTGCTGATAAACCGCAGACCCGACTGCATTACGTAGCCATTGATCCGCAGCCCCTGTCGCTATCTGCACTAAGCGCAGCGCTCAGTGAGCAAGACTTCGCCACATCGGCATTGCGCGAGCTGGCGCAGCAACTGTTGTTGCAATGGCCGCCGCTGTTCAAGGGTTTTCATTTGCTGCAGCTGACAGAGCAAGTGTCGCTGTTGCTCGTGTCAGGCGAGGTCGCTGATTGCCTGCCGCAGATCGTTGCTGAGTTTGATGCCTGCTATGCCGAGAGTGCCTTGAGCTTAGCGCTGCCGGCTTCCCATCACCGTCTTGCCTACCCGACAAACGTGACGGTGATTGGTGCGGGCATCGCCGGCGCCAGCGTTGCCCGCGCACTTGCCCGGCGCGGCATCGCAGTCACGGTGCTGGAGCGCAGTCATCCGGCCAGTGGTGGTTCCGGTAATCCGGTGGCCGTAGTGCGCGCTGAACCCGGTGGCGCGCATCATCCGATTACGGCGCTTTCTGCTGCCGGCGTGAGCTGGCTGATGCGCTGGGTCGCAACACATGGCCAGACGATAAGCCATGATTTTTGTGGCGCCATCAGAATCACCCGTGATGAAAGGCGGCATCAGAAGCTGGCCACGCACGCACAAGATTTTCCGCCGCAGTGGCTGCGTGAAATTCATCGCGATGATGCTTCAGCGCTTGCCGGGCAAACAGTGGCGGACGCCGGATTTTTATTGCCTTACGCCGGATGGATCGAACCTGCTGCACTGGTACACGCCTTGCTCGACCATCCCTGCATTAGCGTTAAAACCGGGGCCACCGTACAAAGCCTGCAACGCCATCCGGCACACGGCCATTGGCAGATGCGTAGTGATGATGGTTTGCACACTGCAGCTTGTGTGGTGTTGGCCAGTGCATTTGCACAAGGTTTAAGTCCGCATGCGCTGGCCATTGACAGTGCGCGCGGCCAGTTGTCGCTGTTACCTGAGCGCGCAGGACATGACTTGCAGATGGTGATGTGCCGCGATGGCTACATCACGCCGGCAGTGAACGGCATGCATACCATCGGTGCGACCATGCAAAAGAATGACCCCTGCACAGAAGCCAGACTGACTGATGATGCAGAAAATTTTCAGCGCGTTCAGCGTTTGTTGCCCGGGTTTGCGACGGATGCCACGCAACTGGTCAGCGGCCGCGTCAGTTGGCGTGCCGTGACCCAGGACCGCTTGCCGCTGGTGGGTCGCATTGAGGAGGGTTTGTATGCCAGTCTGGCCCATGGCGCCCGCGGCATGAGCTGCGCACCGCTGTGCGGCGAATGGCTGGCGGCCTTGATGGTGGGTGAGGCGCTGCCCTTGCCGGCGCCCTGGCGGGATTTTCTCGATCCCTTGCGTTTTGCCGTGCGCTAGAATGTTCGCGCACGACCAATTCTAAAAATAATGGAGATCACTATGGCTTTGCCGCACGCCGCTTCGCGCCTGATTGCATCGGGCTTTGTATTTATGTTCTGCCTCTCGGCATTCGCCGCCGAGTTGCCCACCGGCTCGCCCGAGGCGCAGGGTTTTTCCAGCGAGCGTTTAACCCGTATCCGTGGCGTGATTCAACATGAAATTGATACGGACCGCATGCCCGGCGCGGTGGTGCTGGTGGCGCGTAAAGGCGTCATTACGCACGCCGACACCATAGGCTTTCAGGACAAGGCGGCCGGCAAGCCTTTGCAGCGCGATGCGATCTTCCGTGCTTATTCCATGACCAAACCGCTGGTGTCGGTGGTAACGATGATGCTGGTTGAGGAAGGCAAGCTGCAGCTGGCTGATCCAGTATCGAAATTTTTCCCGTCCATGAGCAAGATGCAGGTGCTGGCCAATCCGGCTGACCCCGCAGGCGCTACCGTGCCGGTGACGCGAACCATCACCGTGCAGGATTTGCTGCGTCACACTTCGGGTTTGACCTACGCTGAATTCACCCGTTATGCGAGCATGAAGTCGGCGTATCAGGAAGTGGGCTTGTTCTCGACCGAGACGCCGTTCAAGTCGATGATGATTACACCGCAACAGCAGATCGATGCCTTTGCCAAAGCGCCGTTGCTGTGGCAGCCCGGCAGTACCTGGGAATACAGTCTGTCAACGGACTTGCTGGGCCGCGTGCTGGAAGTCGTCGCCAGGAAACCGCTCAGTGTGCTGCTGGATGAAAAACTGATTCAGCCGCTGGGGATGAAAGACACCAGTTTTGTGATTCCTGCGGCTAAGGTTTCGCGCATTGCCGAACCGCTGTTGATTGAGCCACTGACGGGTGCGCCAATGGCGCCGGTGCTTGATCTGACCAAGCCTATGGGTAATGAATCCGGCGGCGCAGGAATTGCGACGACGGCGGACGATTATTTGCGCTTTTGCCAGATGCTGTTGAATGGCGGCAGCTTCGACGGCAAGCGTTACTTGTCGCGCACGACGATTGCCTTGATGACCTCGGATCAGCTGGGACCCAAAGTCGCCACGCCGATACAGCCCGGTGAGTTGCTGATGGGTGTGCAGGGTTACACCTTTGGTCTGGGCTTCATGGTGCGTCAGGGCGCCGGTCTGGCCAGCGTGCCCGGCTCCGAGGGGGATTACGCCTGGGCCGGCCTTGGCGGCACATTTTTCTGGGTCGACCCGAAAGAGCAGCTGATCGGCATTCTGATGACCCAGACGCCGGGCGCGATTCGCCAGACCTATCGCCGCATGATCAAGCAAATGGTGTATCAGGCGCTGGAATAAATATAGTCCTGTTTGCCGCCGTCAGGAGAGCAGATGAAAAAGCAACTGCTCTTCAGCGGTGCCGGTCGCTTGCAGATTGTCGAAGCGATACAGGCTGGCATGCAGTGGCGGTTCCACTCGCCGCTGCAGATAGGATTCCCAGTGCGCCAGTTTCCATGCGTCGCGCGGATCGGCGCGCTTTGTGATGCGCCGCCGTGCTTCTTCACTGTCGAGATCGATCCACGCAATCCGGCATTGCGTCTCAGCCGGCAAGCCAAGCAAGGCAGGCTGAAAAAATTTGCCGGCCATGATTTCGCGCGTAAACGGACCGACCAGCACCACGTTGATACCCAGTTCAAAATTTTCCCGCACAATATCGAGCAAGCCTGAATACTCCAGATCGCGGATGTGTTTTAAATAGGTTGGACTGTCGCGGTCGTTCGGATCCCCCGTTAACAGCCCCATGATGTGCGAGCTGAATGCGCCATAGGCGGTATCTTTGTCGAGGAAGAAAAATTGTTGGCCGCTGCGCGCAGTTATTTGCGGCAGTATTTTTTTTGCCAGCGAGGTTTTGCCGGTACCGGCATGGCCGGCAAAAAGAATCAGTCGGGGTGGCTTATCAGACATAGTGCAAGGGGCTTTATTCAATTTGTTTTCAGAATGGCATGCAATCAATGCAAAGGTACTAGCAGGCTAATAAATTGCGCAATAAGCTTGTATCATGTTGAAAAATTTCATTCACTTTTTTGCCGGAAAATCTTATGTCAGAAGCGAACGTAACAGGAACTTTGATGGTTGGCGAGGGTGTGTTCATGAAGGGCAGCATCAAGGTGCCGGGTCTGGCCACGGTCGACGGCAAAATTGATGGCGACATTTCCGCCGATACGATTTACGTCACTGCCAATGGCAGCATTAACGGCACCACCACGGCAGACCACATCCGCGTAGGCGGCGTGCTGACTGAAACGACAGTGTCGAATAAATCTCTGGTGATTGAATCCGTAGGTGTGGTCACGGGTTCCATCACCTATTCTGAAATGGAAATCAAAAAAGGCGGCTCGATGCAGGGCAACCTGATGAAGGTCAAGAAGGGCTATTAAGCTTGTGCCTTCAATCGCTGCCGAACTTGATGCCTGGGCGGCGGCTTTCAATGCGGGCGACGCTGGCGCACTAACCGCGCTGTATGCCGACACGGCCGTATTGTGGGGCACCCTGTCGCCGCTCATGCTGACTGACGCAACCGGTATCCGGCGTTATTTTGAGCAGGCGTTTTCCGCTGCGGCCAAGCCTGCGGTTAGCCTTGGTGTCCAGCATGTGCGCATGGCTGGCAACGCCGCGATCAATTCGGGTTCTTACACCTTCAGCTTGCTGCGTACGGGTCAGCTGCAGATTGTGCCGGCGCGTTTCAGTTTTGTGTATCAAGCGACACCCGACGGTTGGCGCATCGTTGACCATCACTCTTCTGTTATGCCGGTCGGTTAAGCAAAGACACTGGATCCTGGCGTAGGCACATTACTGTCCGGAAGATTTTTGAAGCGAGTGATTTGGACATAACTTGGTTCTGAAATAGTTTGATTTCTTTCTCAGGCAAACACTTTTTCAGGAATTCAACGAAAGTCACTGGATCCCGGCCTGCGCCGGGATGACGGTAGGGATTTTGATAACGTCTCAACCACTACCGTCGTCCCGATGAAAATCGGGACCCAGCGTCTTTCGTTGTGACCCCGAAAAAATCTCGCTAGCAAACATCAAAAAATAACATTAAGAATCAAGCCTAGTCTAAAGTCATCCATAAATAAATATTACGGACAGTAGTGGGCGTAGGCAGGGACCCAGTGTCTTTCGATGCGAACTATCCACTTTCAAACAAACACTTAATCTCTGACTCTGCCACGTGCGGCCTTGATCTGGCCGCGGCTGGCCTTGCCTTCCAAACGTTTTCTTTGCGAGCTGCGGGTTGGTTTGGTAGCGCGACGCAATAGCGGAGAAATCGCCACGCTGGCGACAACTTCTTGCAAGCGCTCGCAGGCCTCGGCCTTGTTTTTTTCCTGACTGCGGTGTGACTGTGCCTTGATGACCAGTACGCCGTCCTTGCTGATGCGCTGATCGTTCAGCGCCAGCAAGCGTTCTTTCAATAATTCAGGCAAGGATGAGGCAGGAATGTCAAAGCGCAGATGAATTGCGCTCGACACCTTGTTGACATGCTGGCCCCCCGCACCCTGCGAGCGAATCGCGGTGAGTTCGATTTCATTGAGTGGAATGACGGGAGTGCGAATGATCGTTATCCTTCACGAAGAAATTTTATTCGCTAGTGTAACGACGAAAATGATCTGCGTTATGCCGCGCCCTTACTCTATTTACTGGAAATTATTCATGCAAACCGAATGCGCTGCTCAATCGATCAGGCCTTCTTCAAAAACGAGGCCTTCAACATGAAGTTCCCGCTATCCATGCGGCAGTCCACTTCATGGCCGTCTGACTCGGCACCAAGGCGAATGCTCTTTACCTTGGTGCCTTTTTTCAGCACGATAGAAGAGCCTTTGACTTTCAAATCTTTGATCAGAATAACGGCGTCGCCATCGGCTAAGACATTGCCGTTGGCATCGCGAACGATGCCGTCCGATTCTTTGTTTTCTTCCGCGCCCGCTGACATGGGCCATTCATGCGCACAGTCGGCGCAGACATAATTGTCGCCGTCCTGATACGTATTTTCCATGGTGCAGACGGGGCAAGCGGGAATGTATGACATGGCAGGCTTTCAAAGCAATGAGTAAATGGAACAGGACTGCAGTTTAACAAACGCGTGGCTCAGTTCCGGAAAATGAAGTACACCGCGCCGAGCAGACACAGGCCCGCCCACAGGTAATCGGTTTTAAATGGCTCGCCCATATAGAACACCGCAAAGGGGACAAATACACTCAGTGTGATGACTTCTTGCGCAATTTTTAACTGGCCCAGCGATAAGGTTTGAAAGCCGATGCGATTGGCCGGCACTTGCAGCAAATATTCGAACAAGGCAATGCCCCAACTAAATAGCGCGGCCACCCACCACGCTTTGTGCGACAAATTTTTCAGATGGGCGTACCAGGCAAATGTCATGAAGACATTGGACAAAACAAGCAGTCCGGCAAAGGCGCCGGTACTATTGAAAATGGCAGGCATTTGTCTCTCGTGCGTTGCTTGTTTGCGCTACGACGACGGGCTTATTGCACGCGACGCTTGCGTATGTATAAGGTCTTGACGACCGTGGCTACCACGTCGCCATGCTGGTCTTTGACCTCGGCGCTAAAATCCCGCAGCACTTTGTTGTCACTGGCTGCAGCAGCTTTGATCTCGTTAATCTGTTCATCGGTGATAGTCAGGTGAGCCCTGACTTTGCCTCTGCCGGGTTTGATGAAATCGATTTTCGCTGCACTGTCCCAGACCACATAGGCTTTGCCCAGATTGTGCTGCATCATCAGCATGAAAAACGGGTCCGTCATCGCAAACAGGCTGCCGCCAAAATGCACGCCAACGTTATTGCGATTGAATAGTCCCATGCGCAAGCTGACGACAGCACTTTTGTAATCGGCAGCGAGCGTCTCGACGTGAATGCCTGCGCCTAAAAACGGCGGCCATAAATTGATGCCGAACCTGAGCAGACTTGCGTGCATATTGTTTGAATTTTTTGGGGACGCTGAGATGGCCGCTAGTGTACAGCCTTGCCAGTGCCATTTCACGAAGGCGCAGTTCAGTACACTGAAAAACTTGGCGCCAGAATGCAAAAAGCCCTCCGAAGGGAAGGGCTTTTTGGCCAGCAGGGGAATAAAGCCTATGCAGCTTCGGCTTCGGCTTCGTCTGGCCCCGGGTGACGCTTGATACCTTCGTGATGATGGTCCTGAATTTTGTCCTTATGCTTCAACACTTGCCGGTCCAGCTTGTCAATCAGGAGATCAATGGCCGCATACATATCCTGGGCTTCGCTTTCGACGTGCAGATCTTTGCCGCGTAAATGCAGATTGATTTCGGCGCGCTGGCGCTTTTCTTTTTCGGTCAGGGTATCAACCGAAAGAATGACCGCGATATCAATCACATTGTCGAAATGGCGCTTGATGCGTTCCAGTTTGTTTTCCACATACTCCCGAATGGCGGGGGTCAGTTCCAGATGATGTCCACTGATAGTGAGATTCATACACAGTACTCCTTGGCATGGCGATGCTGGGGGTTCCGGCGTAAACGCGATTGCAGCGTCGGACGGAATGCAGCATCGGTTAAAAACTGGAAAAATTTTATAGAGATTTACGCAAATTGACTGGGGGGATTTTCAAGGCTTCCCGGTATTTGGCGACAGTGCGTCGCGCAACGACCATGCCTTGTTCAGCCAGCATATCGGTAATTTTGCTATCGGAAAA
>CANGAW010000067.1 GCA_947451925.1 Burkholderiales bacterium
ATGTCGATTTTACGGATGAGGGCTATCGCCTGTCGACCGAGTTTTCGCTCGAACTGACACGCTCGCTGGAAGAAGCCCTGGTCAGAGGGGTGCCTTTGTATTTCACCACACAAGTCGAAATATCACGCCCGCGCTGGTACTGGTTCGATGACGTGGCGGTGAGCAAAACGCGCACCGTGCGCATTTCATACAATTTGCTGACCCGGCAATACCGGGCTGCCGTCGATGGCAATTTGTATCGCACCTTCAGCAAGCTCGAAGAGGTGCTGGCCCTGCTGCGCCGGCCAAGTCGCTGGATCATCGCCGACAGCAATGCGTTGAAACGCGGCGAAACCTATACCGTTGCCTTGCAAATGGGGCTCGATGTCGCGCAACTGCCCAAACCGATTCAGGTTAGCGCCATCAGCAGCAATGACTGGCGTTTGTCTTCGGGCTGGATGCGCTTTCCCCTCAAGGCTGAAGGCAAGTGAAACGTTCGCTGCGTTATCTGCTGTTAGTCGCAGCGGCCGTTGTCGGCATTTTGCTGTTTCTGCTTGCCTCGGCTTCAGAAAATGCACGCTTGTTTGATGAATATTATTCGTGGATTCTGACCGCCAACGTCACCGTTGGTTGCACGCTGTTTTTGCTGGTCTGTGCACTTCTGCTGCGCTTGTACAGCCGTTATCGGCGAGGCCTGTTCGGCTCGCGGCTGATGTCAAAACTGGTGATGCTGTTTGCCTTGATCGGTATTTTGCCAGGCAGCGTCATTTACCTGGTGTCCGTGCAGTTCGTTTCGCGTTCCATTGAATCCTGGTTCAACGTCAAGGTTGAATCGGCGCTGGAATCGGGCGTCAATCTGGGCCGCACCGCGCTGGAATATTCACTGATTGATCTGAAGGCCAAGGCACGCGGCATTGCCAGCGAACTATCGGAAATGTCGGACGCTACCTTATCCAGCCAGCTACCCAAAATTCTGGAAAGACATCAACTTCATGATGCCGTTGTCGTGTCCGACTCCGGCGCACTGATCGCCAGCAACGGCGGTAGCCTCTATGACCTGGTGTCTGAATTACCTTCGCCATCCATGTTTTCGCGTGCCCGCACGATGGATGGTTTTGGCATGATAGAAGGGGAACTTGACGCGTCCGCTTCGGACCAGACCAAGACAGCGGTTGTGGCGGCCGACAAGGCGCATCGGCCGGTATTGCGTTTACGCGTCGTGATGGCAATTCGCGGTGACGGCTCGCTGCTTTCTCTGCGCAGCAAGCTTCGCTATCTGCAAGTCATGCAAGCAGTGCCGCCACAACTGGCGGCCAATGCCGAGGCATTGCGTCTGGCCTACAGCGAATATCAAGAGCGTGCGCTGGCACGTTCGGGGCTGCGCAAATTTTATCTGGTGACGCTGACGCTAACACTTTTACTGGCAATTTTTGGCGCCATGCTCAGCGCCTTTTTTCTGGCCACCGATCTGGCGCGGCCACTGCTGTTGCTGGCCGAGGGCACCAAAGCCGTCGCCGAAGGTAATTTGTCGCCCCGGCCCATTGTTTCCAGCTCGGACGAATTGGGCGCGCTAACGCAATCCTTCAACACTATGACCCGCCAGCTTTCCGAAGCCCGGGAGGCGGTCGAGCAAAATCAGCGCGCGCTGGAAGAAGCCAAGGTGTATCTGGAATCGGTCTTGGCCAATATGTCAGCCGGCGTGATGGTGCTGGACGATCATTTGCGACTGGTGACTTTCAATGCATCGGTTGAACGTATCCTGAAAATTGATTTGACGCCTTACCTCGGACAAGCCTTTGCCAGCGTTGGCGAACTGGCCGAGTTTAGTCATTTAATTATTCAGGCTTTCTCCGATCAGAACGCCCAATTCGCTGCCAGTGATCTGGATTCGCAAGGACAGCATTGGCAGCAGCAAATTGAAATTGACCGCCAGTTGACTAGCCCCGATGCGCGCGGCGAGATTACTTTGCTCGCGCGCGGCTCCCGTCTGCCGGTAGGCGCTGGCATCGGCCACGTGGTGGTTTTCGATGATATTTCAGACCTGATTTCAGGGCAGCGCTCGGTCGCCTGGGCTGAGGTTGCGCGGCGGCTGGCGCATGAAATCAAAAACCCGCTCACGCCGATTCAGCTTTCAGCCGAACGCTTGCAAATGAAATTGCACGACAAGCTCAGCACTGCCGACGCTGATCTGCTTGATCGCGGCACCAACACCATCGTCAATCAGGTCACGGCGATGCAGCGTATGGTCGACAATTTCCGCGACTACGCAAAAACGCCAACGCCGGTTTTTGAAGCGCTGGACTTGAATGCGCTGATCCGGGAAATTCTTGATCTTTATATGGGCAGCGTAGAGAGCGATGTCATTCGCGTGCATCTGTCGGAGCATCTGCCGAAAATTCTCGGCGATGCAACCCAGCTGCGGCAAGTCATTCATAACCTGCTGCAGAACGCACAAGACGCCACGACAGAATCGAAAAACAGCGGACACAAGCCGCAAATTGATCTGATAACAGAAGACATTCACTACGCAGATGCCGATGGCAGCATGAAAACGGCAGTGCGTCTGTCGATTGCAGACAATGGGCCGGGCTTCGACGCCAAGCTCATAGCCAGGGCCTTCGAACCCTATGTCACATCCAAGCCGCGCGGCACTGGCCTGGGCCTGCCCGTGGTGAAAAAAATCATAGACGAGCACGGTGGACGAATTGAATTGCAAAACCGAAAGGACGCCAGTGGCGCCAAGGTCTTGATTTTGCTTTTAAAATTAGCAGGCGATTAATTAATTGACATTAATTATTGCTAAAAATACAATGAATGCCGGCTTTGTTCGCTGACATGAAAAGGTGATCGCATGGCAAATATCCTGGTTGTGGATGATGAAATGGGAATTCGGGAACTGCTCTCCGAAATTCTTGGCGATGAAGGACATGTGGTATCGACGGCAGAAGATGCCAATCAGGCGCGGGAAGTCCGGCTGGCGGGCGCACCCGATCTTGTTCTGCTCGATATCTGGATGCCCGACACCGATGGCGTGACCCTGCTCAAGGAATGGCAACGCGACGGACTGTTGACGATGCCGGTCATTATGATGTCCGGGCACGCCACCATTGACACCGCCGTTGAAGCCACGCGCATAGGCGCGATGAATTTCCTCGAGAAGCCGATCTCCCTGCAAAAATTATTAAAGACCGTGCAGCAAGGTCTGATGCGCGGCCCCGAACATGCGCGCGGCACAATGCTGGCGGCCAATGGTCGAACAAACGGCTTTCGCGAAAATAGTACCGAAGCGGCACTGCAGGCACAATCTGCTGCTTACCCTGTGGGCAGCTTTGCCAGCGGCCTGATGAATCAGGCTCCTTATCTGCCAGCTGACAATGATTTCCGGGTGTCCTTCGATCTGCCCTTGCGCGAAGCACGCGACGCTTTCGAGCGTGCGTATTTTGAACATCATCTGCTGCGCGAAGGCGGCAGCATGACGCGCGTGGCGGAACGCACAGGCCTCGAACGTACCCATCTCTATCGCAAGCTCAAACAACTTGGTGTCGAGGCGATCAAGAGCTTGAAAAAAATCGGATGACAAGGGCCACACTGGTCTATGGCGGCAGTGCCGGTCAAAGAGAAAACCGGATCGCCTCTGACCGTAATCTCTTGGACCGCACTGCAGTTATTGCAGAAGGTTTGCCAGCAAGCGATAGCCCGCTTGAGAGTCTGACGGCTGCAGTGCCGGTCGAATTATTTCGCATTGCGCCGGGCTGCCCCTGCTGCACCGGCAACCTCACGATGCGAGTCACGCTGAACCGCATTTTGAAACGCGCACCCGGACAGCTCTACATCAGCCTGGCCAGCAACATGCATCTGGCCGCCATTCGGGACTTTCTGCAAGACCCGCAATATCAGGCACGGCTGACATTCACGGCAGACCTCGACTGCAATTAAAGTCTGCAAGAGGGTGACAAATACCTACCTTCAAAATTTATCCCGCCGTTGTACTTCTTGCCCAATAGATGGATTGACTTTACACTTTCCCAGCCATGCGACCCTCACTAGTACTGAATGCCCATCGCGGTGAAATCCGCGAAATCGTCTTGTCTCACAGGGCGCAAAATGCACGCGTGTTCGGATCCGTTGCGAAGGGTACGGATACCAATGAAAGTGATTTGGATATTCTGGTAGATCCCACACCAGACACAACGCTCTTTGACTTAGGTGCGATCCGATTCAAATTGCGCAACTTACTAGGAGTCCCAGTTGATGTGCTAACACCAATGGCTCTTCCCGATAGTTTCCGCGATCGTGTTGTGGATGAAGCCATTCCAATATGAGCAAAGATTGCCTGCGCGTCGTTGACTATTTGAAGAATATATTAGATTTCCGTTTTCAATCAAAGACACTGGGTCCCGGCTTTCGCCGGGACCCAGTGTCTTTGCTTAAACGATTGGAATTAGCCGTGATCCACAATTTCGAAATAATTGGCGAGGCCAATAAAAATATAGCCAGAGCTTCACCGGAATTTAATCTCTCCAAATAATGCGCTGACCTTATCGTTTAAGCTGACCGCCGATTTCATCAACCCTCCATGCACGCAAATTCACGCCCCGTCACCAGCAAGCAGTCCGGGCCGCACGAACAATTAATCCCGCTGCTTGAACGTCATCGCAATTCTCCTTTTAAAAAACCGATTGCCGATGCCAACCGGCAGGCATTTGAGCAGAGCATGGCCGCATGGCGCAAAGCCGGCAGCGCCCCATTAATTATCGATGCAGGCTGCGGCGTAGGGCTCTCCACATTGAATCTGGCCCAGCAATTCCCTAACAGCTTTGTCATCGGCATTGACCAGTCTGCAGACCGGCTCGCGCGCAACACCACGTGGCCGGGCAAGCTGCCAGCCAACTATGCATTAGCGCGTGCCGACCTGGTGGATTTCTGGCGTCTGCTGCTTGAAGCCCGCATTTTTCCGACGCGACATTACCTGCTCTATCCGAATCCCTGGCCAAAAAAATCGCAGCTCAGTCGTCGCTGGCAGGGTCATGCGGTTTTTCCCACGCTACTTGCACTGGGCGGCATGATTGAATGTCGCAGCAACTGGAAAATTTATATCGATGAATTTGCTGCCGCAGTCACGCAACTGAGCAATCAGCCAGCCTGCTGCGAAGCTTACTTTGTCGCCGGGCCAAAGCAAACCCATGACGGGTTGCCAGCGCCAATCACCCCCTTCGAAGAAAAATACCGCGCATCCGGTCACGCGTTATGGCGCTGTCAGGTTGAGCTTGCCGCACAATGAATGCAGATCAGACAGCATGCATTCGTGATACCGTTGAACGATCTTCTTCATTTTATTTTTAGCCCACACCATGTGCCAACTACTCGGCATGAATTGCAATGTCCCCACCGACATCGTATTTAGTTTCACTGGCTTTGCAAAACGCGGCGGCCAGACCGACGAACATAAAGATGGCTGGGGCATCGCCTTCTTTGAAGGCCCAGGTGTGCGCCTGTTCGTCGACCATGAGTCTGCGGTCAGCTCCCCCATTGCCGACCTGATCCAGCGTTATCCGATCAAATCCAAAAATGTACTCGCGCATATTCGCAAAGCCACGCAAGGACAGATCGCACTGGAAAACTGCCATCCGTTTGTGAGAGAGCTATGGGGACGCTATTGGGTATTTGCGCACAATGGCGACTTGAAAAATTTTGCGCCGGCGCTGCACGGAACTTTTCGGCCTGTCGGAAGCACCGACAGCGAACTGGCGTTTTGCTATCTGCTGCAGGAATTGCATCAGCGCTTTGGCGACCAGGCACCAAGCCAGGCACAACTACGGCAAGCATTGAACGAATTAACCACCGAGATTGCGCTGCACGGCGTCTTTAACATGATGTTGTCAGACGGCTCGGCCTTGTTTGCCTATTGCGCAACCAAGCTGCATTACATCGTGCGCCAGTATCCGTTTACGCAAGCGATGCTGTCAGACGACGATTTGTCTGTCGATTTTTCCGAGGTCACCACACCGAATGACCGGGTCGCGCTGATCGTGACGGAGCCATTAACAACCAACGAAACCTGGATACCCTTTGCCAGTGGTGAGTTGAAGATGTTCGTTGACGGCATGCCGGTTACGAACACCTCCAACTGATCAGGACAGGTTAGGGGCGAGCCAGCTTTCCAGCTGAGCCACCGTCACACCGCGACGTTTGGCCATGTCATGCAACTGATCTTCGGCGATTTTGCCAACGCTGAAATATTTTGAATCAGGATGCGCCAGATAGAAACCTGATACAGCCGCACCCGGAAACATCGCATAAGAATCGGTCAGGCTCATGCCGATATCCTCGCACTCCAGAATGCGGAACAGGTCGGCTTTTACCGTATGCTCGGGGCAAGCCGGGTAACCGGGTGCCGGACGAATTCCGCGATAGGCTTCTTTGATCAGTGCATCGCTGGACAAATCTTCGGACTGTGCATAGCCCCATAAATCCTTGCGCACGCGCTCATGCAAATGCTCGGCAAATGCCTCAGCCAGACGGTCCGCCAGTGACTTCAGCATGATCGAGGAATAATCATCGTGCGCGTCTTCAAAGCGCTTTTCGTATTTTTCGATGCCGATGCCGGCAGTGACTGCAAACAGCCCGATGTAGTCTTCGACGCCGGAAGATTTCGGCGCAATAAAGTCAGCCAGACATTGATTCGGACGCGGCACGCCATCAATCACCGGTTTTTCCGTTTGCTGTCGCAAGCCGTAATAGGTAAAGGCGATTTCACTGCGGGTCTCATCGGTATAGACCTCGATGTCATCATCATTGACGCTATTGGCCGGCAAAATCGCCATCACGCCATTGGCTGTCAGCCAGCGCCCTTCAATGACTTTCTTTAACAGCGCCTGTCCTTCGCGGTACACCGTAGTGGCCGACTCGCCGACGACTTCATCGGTGAGGATCGCCGGGAAAGGGCCTGCCAAATCCCAGGTCTGGAAGAATGGTGCCCAGTCTATGTATTTAGCCAGCGTAGCCAGATCCACATTACGGAAATGGCGACGGCCAATAAACTTCGGCTTGACTGGCGCATGCGCACCATCAAACGACAAAGCCATTTTGTTTTTCCGCGCAGCAGCCAGCGACAACATCGGCACCGCTTTTTTGTTGGCATGCTGCTCGCGAATGCGTGCATAGTCTGCAGCAATTTCAGCCACGTAGCCATCACGCTGCTCGGGCGTTAATAGCGACTGCGCCACCGATACGGAGCGCGACGCATCCGGCACGTACACTACCGGGCCCTCATAGTTATGGGCAATTTTTACTGCCGTGTGCGCGCGGCTGGTCGTGGCGCCGCCAATCAATAGCGGGATTTTCAGCATGCGGAAATACGGGTCGCGCTGCATCTCTTTGGCGACATGCGCCATTTCTTCGAGCGAGGGCGTAATCAGGCCGGACAAGCCGATGATGTCGGCGTTTTCAGCCTTGGCACGCGCCAGAATTTCAGAGCAGGGCACCATCACACCCATGTTCACGACTTCAAAATTATTACATTGCAAAACCACCGATACGATGTTTTTGCCGATGTCATGCACGTCACCCTTGACGGTGGCAATGACGATTTTTCCTTTGGCCTTGGCGGCCACACCGGTGCGCTGCTCTTCCTGCTTTTTTTCTTCCTCAATATAAGGAATCAGATGCGCGACGGCCTGCTTCATCACCCGGGCGGACTTCACCACCTGCGGCAAAAACATTTTGCCCTGACCGAATAAATCACCGACGATGTTCATGCCATCCATCAGCGCGCCTTCGATCACATGAATAGGACGGCCACCATTTTGCTCGACCTTGGCCCGCGCTTCTTCGGTGTCTTCAACGATCCATTGCGTAATGCCATGCACAAGCGCATGCGCCAGACGTTTCTCAACCACCGTTGCGCGCCATTCGAGATTTTGTTCTTCCCTTTTGTCGCCGGCTTTCAGGGTTGAGGCAATCTCGATCATGCGCTCGGTTGCATCTTCACGGCGGTTCAGCACCACATCTTCTGCGCGCTCACGCAACTCGGCCGGCAGGTCGTCATAGACGCCGACCATGCCGGCGTTAACGATACCCATGGTCATGCCGGCCTGAATCGCGTGATACAGGAACACCGTGTGAATCGCTTCGCGGGCAGGATCATTGCCGCGGAATGAAAAGCTGACGTTGGAGACCCCGCCGCTGACTTTCGCATGCGGCAGATTGTCGCGAATCCAGCGCGTCGCATTAATGAAATCAACCGCGTAATTATTGTGTTCTTCAATGCCGGTGGCGATGGCGAAAATATTCGGATCGAAAATAATATCTTCCGGCGGAAAGCCTATGGTTTCTACCAGCAGCTTGTAGGCTCGCGCGCAAATTTCAGTTTTGCGGGCAAAGGTATCGGCCTGACCTTTTTCATCAAAGGCCATCACGATGACGGCTGCGCCATAACGCCGGCACAAAGTGGCCTGACGCAAAAATTCGGCTTCGCCTTCTTTCATTGAAATCGAATTGACGATGGCCTTGCCCTGTACGCATTTCAGACCGGCTTCAATCACTGACCACTTCGATGAGTCGATCATGATGGGCACGCGGGCAATATCGGGCTCGGACGCAATCAGATTCAGAAAGCGTGTCATCGCCGCCATCGAATCGAGCATCGCTTCATCCATGTTGATATCGATGATCTGCGCACCGTTTTCAACCTGTTGCCGGGCCACTGCCAGGGCATCATCGTATTGCTCGTTCAAAATCATCCGCGCAAACGCTTTGGAGCCAGTCACGTTGGTGCGCTCACCCACGTTCACAAACAAAGAGTCTTCATCGATCACAAACGGCTCGAGCCCGGACAAACGCATCTGATGTAAATGCGTAGGAATAGCACGTGGCGCAATGGTGGCTACCGCATCGGCAATCGCTTTGATGTGTTCCGGCGTGGTGCCGCAGCAGCCGCCGGCAATATTGACGAAGCCGCTTTCAGCGAAGTCTTGCAGCAAGGACGAAGTAACGGGGGGCGTTTCGTCAAAGCCGGTGTCCGACATCGGGTTGGGCAAACCCGCGTTGGGATAAATGCAAACGAAGGTATCGGCAATCTTGGACAATTCTTCGGCATAAGGACGCATCAGCGCAGCACCCAGCGCGCAGTTCAAGCCCACCGTCAGCGGCTTGGCATGGCGCACCGAATTCCAGAACGCGGTCACGGTCTGGCCCGACAGAATCCGGCCCGAGGCGTCGGTCACGGTCCCCGAAATCATGATCGGCAGTTTATGCCCGCTCTCGGCAAAAAACTGGTCGATGGCAAACAAGGCTGCTTTGCAATTCAAGGTGTCGAACACAGTCTCCACCAGCAGTACGTCAGCACCGCCTTCAACCAGGGCTCGGGTTTGCTGCAAATAAGCGGCCACCAGCTGATCGAAGCTGACATTGCGCGCAGCAGGGTCATTCACGTCTGGCGAAATTGAGGCGGTTTTTGGGGTGGGGCCCAGTGCGCCGGCAACAAAACGGGGTTTGTCGGGCGTGGAATATTTATCGCAAGCCGCACGCGCCAACTTCGCAGATTGGAGATTCATCTCATAGGCCAGTTCGGCCATGTGATAGTCGTCTTGCGCAACCGTGGTGGCGCCAAAGGTATTGGTCTCGATCAGATCGGCACCGGCAGCCAGATACTGTTCATGAATTTCACTGATGATCTGCGGCTGGGTCAGCGTCAGCAACTCGTTATTGCCTTTGACGAAGACCTCTTTGCCCGGCACCGTGAAGTCGGCGAAACGCGTGCCGCGATAAGACTCTTCGGTCAGCTTGTAGCGCTGGATCATGGTGCCCATTGCGCCATCAAGGATCAGAATGCGCTTGGCCAGCAGATCGCGCAGTTGCGCTTCGGTAGAGGAAATAACGTCGCGTTTCATGGACTCAGTCTGTCGTATCAGTTCATTCAAAAAATAAAAAACCCGGCCTGCAAAGCAGAGCCGGGTTGGCGCGCCGCTTTAGCAGTATTTAGATGGGACAAATTCCCTGCGCCCGCAAGCTGGTGTGGTTTGACTTATTCAATCAAATCGGCGCCGTGAAATTATACGTGAAATCACTATTGCGTCTGGAAGCGCTGTCCCGCTGGCAAGGGAAACCCTTTGAGGAATTCAGCAGCGGACAGACGCTTGCCGCCCGGCTTTTGTAATTCGGTCAACAGTAGCGCACCCTCACCGCAGGCAACCAGCACGCCGGCAGGACCGGTTTGCAAAATTTCGCCGGGCTGACCTTGTTGTGTCGTGTATGAAGTAGGGGGCTGTGCGTGCCAGATTTTGATCGCCGTGCCGGCAAAACTGGCCACGGCACCGGGAAACGGATTAAAGGCCAGGATGCGCCGCGCCAGCGTTTGCGCCGGCAAGCGAAAGTCCAGCGCCGCTTCCTCTTTGCTGATCTTGGCAGCATAGGTGACGCCCGCTGCTGGCTGCGGCACTGCGGTCAGCGTGCCTTGCTGCAGACGCTTGAGCGCATCCACAATCAAGCGCGCGCCCATCGCAGCGAGTCGGTCATGCAGACTGCCGGTGGTGTCGTCAGCGCGAATACTTTCTTTTTCCGCCAGCAGCATGGCGCCGGTGTCCAGACCCTGGTCCATTTGCATGATGGTGACGCCGGTTTCATGGTCACCCGCTTCAATTGCACGATGGATAGGCGCCGCACCGCGCCAGCGCGGCAATAGCGAGCCATGAATATTGATACAACCCAGACGGGGAATCTGCAACACCGAAGGCGGCAGTATCAAGCCATAAGCCGCCACTACCATCACATCATGCTCGGTGGCCTGCAACAGCTCGTGTGCCTGGCGGGCATCTTGCGGATATTTGCCATCAAGCCGCAGCGACACGGGCTGCGCTACCGGAATCTGGTGGGTTAACGCAAATTGTTTGACCGCTGAAGGATGCAGCTGCATGCCCCGGCCAGCCGGACGGTCGGGCTGAGTCAGCACCAGGGCAATCGGAAAGCCGGCCTGATGCAGCGAAGCGAGCGCGGTGGCAGCAAACTCGGGCGTGCCAGCAAAAATGATTTTCATGGCGCGATTATAGACGCGCCCAAAGCGGCAAGTCCAAGCACCAGCAGGGTGTGCTCAACGAAACGCAGGCTGCGCTTCGCGCTCTCTTTTGAGTTCGCGTTCTTCTTTTTGCATCCGGGACTTGATGCGATTGCGTTTCAAAGGCGACAGGTATTCAACAAACACCTTGCCTAACAGATGATCCATTTCATGCTGCACGCACACGGCCAACAAGCCATCGGCTTCAAACTCGAAGGACTTGCCTAGCGCATCTTTCGCCTTGACCCGCACTTGCGCCGCCCGTTCCACGCCATCATAAATGCCCGGCACAGACAAACAACCTTCTTCATACAACTGGCGCTCGGGGCTGGACCACAGAATGACGGGATTAATCAGGACCAACAGCTGATCATGGGTGTCCGAGGTGTCGATGACAATAATTTGTTCGTGCACATCGACCTGCGTTGCTGCCAGACCCACACCGGGTGCGTCATACATGGTGTCAGCCATATCAGCGACCAATTTTTTAAGTCGCTCATCGAACACGGTGACAGGCTTGGCAATCTTGTGCAAGCGAGGATCGGGGTAACGCAGGATAGTGAGTAAGGACATACGGCTTTTGCGCAACAGCGTCGATTAATTCCATCATTTTGTGTTCGGCAGGGCCCCGCATTCATGCAAAATTCACCACGCACTTGGCGATGTACCTGGCAAAACGTGAATGCACTGGGACAAAAAACCGATGAAAAAGTTTAGCACAGCTGCACTCTTGTTCGCGCTGGCCTGTTCAGGCAGTCAGGCTGCACCGGCAATCTGCGAATTTCAGGCTCAGGCACCGGATTCCCATGTTGTGCTTGCCGGCGACACGCTGTGGGACATTAGCGAACGGTTTTTAAAAACTCCCTGGTGCTGGCCGCAAGTGTGGCAAGAAAACCGGCAACAGATTCATGATCCGCACTGGATTTACCCAGGTCAGACCATTTATCTGGACCGCAAGCGCAGTCGCCTGACGTTACAAAACCCAGCGCAAACGCAAAACCAGCAGTGGTCGCCACGTGTTCGCAGCGAAGCACTGCCAGGTACACCGATTGCCGTGATTCCCGCACATCTGCTGCGCTTCATTGCCCAGGCACCAGTACTGCTGCGCAGCCAGTTAAGTCCGCTACCAATGATCGCCGGCTTTACCGACGGTCGCACCATGGCCGGCCAATATGATGTGGTGTTTGTCCAAGGTCCGCTGGGCGGACAGACGACATTTAGCGTCATCCGTCCGGACATTGCAGTCAGCGACCCCGATACCGGACAGAAGCTCGCCGATACCGGCCTGCGCATAGGCACGCTGCAGTTACAAGCAGCCGCCCCCAATAGCAGCGAGCCGCATCGCTTTAGGGTCTCGGCATGCAATACCGAATTGCAGCGCGGCGATTTGCTGCTGCCACTTGAACCGGCCACCGCATTGGCACTGCCACCACCGCATCCGGCTGCTGCGCTGTCTGGCAAAATCGCGGGCATTGTCCGCGGCAGTATCTGGGCGGGTCAGTACGATATCGTCAGCATCAATCGCGGCAGTCTGGCAGGACTCGACACGGGCAGCGTCCTGACGGCGATGAAGCACGTTAAAATCAGCGCCCATGATCAAGACCGCCACACGCCACCTGCTTACGCTGAACAAGCGATTGCCACCTTGCTGGTTTTCGATGTGGCCGAGCGCGTTGCCTTCGCCATGGTGATGCAGACCACCGACGGCCTGGCCGCAGGCGACCTGATCAGCTCAGTGTCTGCTGCAATGCCGGCTTCAGTGCCCACTTCAACGCCCTCAGCCGCACGATGAAAACCGCAGACGAACTCGAACCCTGGCTGCGACTGATGCTGACCGATGGTGTTGGTCCGCAAACCGCACGCGAGCTGCTGGCTCACTTTGGCTTGCCTGAGCATATTGTGCACGCCGGCTTTTCTGCTTTACAAAAATGCGTGCCTGAAAAACTCGCCCTTGCGCTGTCAGCCGCACCCAGCGAGGCAATGCAAGCGCAGATAGACAAAACCCTGAGCTGGGCAGCGATGTCGGGCAACGCCGTACTGAGTTTTGCGGATACAGACTATCCGCAGGCGCTGCTGAGCATTACCGACCCGCCGCCGCTAATCTATGTCAAAGGCCGCATTGAACTGCTGCAAAGAAGCGCGATCGCCATCGTGGGCAGTCGCAACGCAACCGTACAAGGGATGCAAAATGCCGATCAGTTCGCGCAAACCTTAAGCGACGCCAAGCTGACTATTGTCTCTGGGATGGCGCTGGGCATTGATGCAGCCGCGCATGCGGGCGCACTGAAAAATGC
>CANGAW010000068.1 GCA_947451925.1 Burkholderiales bacterium
GCAACTTCAGCGATTCCAATACGAGCAACAAGTGGACAGGTAGACCGATGGTGTAATGGCGGCGTCGCTGCCATTGCTGATGGCATGCTTGATGTCGATGTCGTATTCGCCGCGTTTGAAGACGAAGGTCTTGGTCAGCTTGACGCCATTTTGTTCGGCCTCGAGCACCAGTTGTACGCTATTGCCGCCATCCAGTGAACGTGCGCCGGGCAAAGCCTTGAATAAGGATTTGTGGTTGGGGAATGCGCCGCCGATCAGGCCGCTTTGAGCAAGATAGGTGCGGCTGCCGCCGGTTTCCATCAGCACGATATTTGTGCCTGGATTTTTCGCGTCCTGATGTTGCAGCAACTCCAGCCGGACCAGTTCGCCACCAGCTGTGCTGACCTCGGCTTTGATCAGGTCAGTGGTGATGGTGATGCGTTCGGCCTGCGCTGGCGCAGCAGAGCCGCCCGGTACCTCAGCCACAGGTGCCGTCGCGGCCACCGTGTTTGCGTTGGTGGTGGATTGCGGGACGCCGGCTTCGACAGCCTTGCCTTGCGTGCCTGCAGGTTGTGAGGCTTCAGGTGAAAACAGCGATGGGTTGCCGTTATATCGGTTCCAGCTATCCCACAACAACAACAAGGAGAGTGAAAACACTACCCACAGTACGGTTCGTTTGATGTCCATAGATATTGGCTCGGTAATCAGAATTTCAGGAATGATGCTGCCGCATCTCGTGGTCGAGTTTGGCGACAGAAGAAGGGTTGGTTGGGACCAGATCAATACCGCCTGCATGCCAGGGATGACATTTGCATAGCCGCTTGACCGTTAACAGACTGCCCCGTGCTGCACCATGTGCGGCAATGGCTTCTTGCGCATAGTCGGAGCAGCTCGGGTAAAAACGGCAGTGCTGCCCCAGCAGCGGGCTGATGCCTGCCTTGTAGATGCGCAGCAAAAGCATGAGCGCGGATTTCATCAGGCTTTTTCACCCTGTTGTGAACCAAGCAGCCGGCCCAGTTCGGACGCGATGCTGCTTTTCTGAGCACGTGAAGATGCACATTGCTTGCGACTGCCGACAGGCTTGGTCAGCCTGATGATGCAGTCCGTAGCAGGCAACCCGGCTTTGCGAAACAGTTCGCGAGCTATGCGCTTGATCATATTACGTGTGACAGCGCGCGGTGCGAGTCGTTTGGCGACGACGACACCAAGCCGTGCATTGGCAAGGTTGTTGGGGCGCACATACAGCATGAAATGATCTGTTCTGAACGCGGGCCTCAAACGAAAAACGGATGAAAATTCATCCGTTTTTACGATTCGCCGGCGTCTGTCGTAGTCTTCTGAACGTTCGCCGGTCAAGCCAGCAGGCAAGGACGTGCTGCCTGATTAAGCAGCAAGGCGCTTGCGGCCTTTGGCGCGACGTGCATTGAGCACAGCGCGGCCACCGCGGGTCGCCATACGGGCACGAAAGCCATGAGTGCGCTTGCGGCGAACGACTGAAGGTTGATATGTACGTTTCATTATAGGTCTCGCTAATTAGCAGAAAGTCAGCAGAAAATCGGAAAAGTGCGGCAATGCCAAAGTCAGGTGAAGCAAACAACAGGCGCATGGCGCACCGAACCCGAGATTAGACAGTATTTTCTGTACATCTGTCAATCATTCACCGATTTATGCTGAGCTTGCCGGCTTGACACGTAGTCGTAATTTCCTGCCCTGCCTGTGGATAACTTGGGCCAGCCAGAGTAAAATGTCGGTCATCGCGGCAAGCTCTGAAGCTCTGTCATTACACTAATAATTACCACGAAGCGCGCGCCTCTCGCCGTTTCAAACCTGAAAAAAGCATGGAAGAATTCTGGCAGACCTGCTCGTCACGACTGGAGCAGGAACTGACGCCCCAACAATTCAGTGCCTGGATCAAGCCGCTCACCCCGCTCGATTTTGAAGATGGTCGCCTGCGTATTGCTGCGCCTAACCGCTTCAAGCTCGACTGGGTCAAAACCCAGTTTGCCGCCCGCATTACCAGTATTGCCGCCGACTTCTGGCAAGGCCCGGTTGATGTGCAGTTTGTGCTGGACCCGCGTAATAATGTCAAAAGACCGTCGGCCAGCCCGATGCCTGCGGCCAGTTCGGCTATGGGGTCGGGTTTTGATGCGCCCATACAGTTGCCTGATCTGGCTGAGGAAAATAATGCGCGCCGCGATCAGAGCCGCATTAATCCCGTGCTGACTTTCGACAGCTTTGTGACGGGTAAGGCCAACCAGTTGGCACGGGCTGCCGCGATTCAGGTGGCCAGCAATCCTGGCATTTCCTATAACCCTTTGTTTTTGTATGGCGGGGTTGGTCTGGGCAAGACCCATTTGGTGCATGCGATCGGCAACCAGGTGCTGGCCGATAATCCGTCGGTCAAAATTCGCTACATCCACGCCGAGCAATATGTGCGCGACGTGGTGACCGCCTACCAGCGCAAGGGCTTTGATGATTTCAAGCGTTACTATCATTCGCTGGATTTGCTGCTGATTGACGATATTCAGTTTTTTGGCGGGAAAAGCCGTACGCAGGAAGAGTTTTTCTATGCTTTTGAAGCGCTGATTGCGGCCAAAAAGCAGATCATCATTACCAGTGACACCTATCCCAAAGAAATTTCGGGCATGGATGACCGCCTGATTTCGCGTTTCGATTCAGGCCTGACGGTGGCCGTCGAGCCGCCCGAGCTGGAAATGCGGGTTGCGATTTTGCTGAAAAAGGCCGTGCAGGAAGGCACGGCCTTGTCCGACGATGTGGCATTTTTTGTTGCCAAACATTTGCGCTCCAATGTGCGCGAACTCGAAGGGGCATTGCGCAAGATCCTGGCCTATTCGCGCTTTCATGGCAAGGACATCACCATTGATGTGGTCAAGGATGCGCTGAAGGATTTATTGTCGGTGCAGAACCGGCAGATCTCTGTAGAGAACATTCAGAAAACGGTTGCCGATTTTTTCAACATCAAGATCGCCGACATGTATTCAAAAAAACGGCCGGCCAACATCGCGCGGCCGCGGCAGATCGCCATGTATCTGGCCAAAGAACTGACGCAGAAAAGCTTGCCCGAAATTGGCGAGCTGTTTGGTGGCCGGGACCATACAACGGTGCTGCATGCGGTGCGCAAAATTGCAGCAGATCGTAGTAAAAGCCCGGAATGCAATCACGAGTTGCATGTGCTGGAGCAGACTTTAAAAGGCTAGGCCTGGCTTGCGTGGCAGGTGCAGTAACGATGCAGTAATCCGAAATTTTTAGTCAGAGAGCGTTTTGCGAAAGGAAATCCCGATGCAATTGGTAAAAACCCACCGAGATGCGCTATTGCGGCCACTGCAAATTGTGAGCGGTATTGTCGAGCGTCGGCACACACTGCCGATTCTGGCCAATATCCTCATTCGCAAGGATGGCGATAACGTATCTTTTTTGTCGACCGATATTGAAGTGCAGATTAGTACCCACGCTGCCATTGGTTCAGGCTCCGATGTGGTTGCCACCACAGTCGCTGCGCGCAAATTGCTCGACATCTTGCGCGCGCTGCCCGAGACCAATGATGTGTCCCTGTCATTGTCGAACAAGCGCCTGACGGTTCAGGCCGGTAAATCGCGCTTTGCGCTGCAAACGCTGGCGGCCGAAGAATTCCCGACGGTGGCGCTTGCCGAACACTACAACACCCACCTCAGCCTGCCGCAAAAAACCCTCAAGCATTTGTTTAACATGGTGCACTTCTCCATGGCGCAGCAGGATATCCGTTATTACCTCAATGGCCTGCTGCTGGTAGTTGATGGCAACAACGTGATCGCTGTAGCAACTGACGGTCATCGTCTGGCATTTTGTCAGGTGGCCACGGATCAGCAGTTTGCGCGTCAGGAAGTGATCATCCCGCGCAAAACGATTGTCGAGTTGCAGCGCCTGCTTGGCGACAGCGATGAGCCGGTTGAGCTGCAAATTGCAAGCAATCAGGTGAAGTTCAATTTCTCCAATATTGAGCTGATCTCCAAACTGGTTGAGGGCAAATTCCCTGACTACACCCGTGTGGTGCCCAAGGGTTATAAAAACAATTTCACCTTGAGCCGCGATGCCTTGCTGCGTTCATTGCAGCGGACCGCGATCATGACTTCCGATAAATTCAAGGG
Source organism: Burkholderiales bacterium (assembly GCA_947451925.1). Lineage (GTDB taxonomy): Bacteria > Pseudomonadota > Gammaproteobacteria > Burkholderiales > Burkholderiaceae_D > Pernthalerella. The sequence continues at coordinate 4,125 of CANGAW010000068.1, forward strand.
CGTGCGTTGCATCATTAGTCCGGGCAGCCTGAAAATCAGCTCGACCAATGCAGACCAGGAAGAGGCCGTCGAAGAACTCGAAATCGACTACGGCGGTGACAGCGTTGATATCGGCTTCAATGTCAGCTATCTGCTTGACGTGCTCAACAACCTGAAATGCGACAGCATCAACGTGGCCTTGGGTGACGCCAATTCGTCGGCGCTGATCACGATTCCGGATGACGCTGATTTCAAATACGTCGTTATGCCAATGCGTATTTGACGCGCCAGGTTTTAGCGCAGTGGCAAGGGGCCAAATGGTCCCATTGCTCCTTTTTTCGTCAGTGTATTTTTTTTGTTTTTGCATTTTTTGAAGGTAGCCATGTCAGCAATTCCCTCTGAAAACGCCAGTCAATCGAGCCAGTACGGCGCCTCGTCGATCCAGATTCTTGAAGGTCTGGAAGCCGTTCGCAAACGACCAGGCATGTATATCGGTGACACGTCCGACGGCACCGGTTTGCATCATCTGGTTTTTGAAGTGCTGGATAATTCGATTGATGAATCACTGGCCGGGCATTGCACCGAGATCCATGTAACGATTCATTCGGATAACTCGATTTCCATTACCGATAACGGCCGCGGTATTCCGACCGGTATCAAGTGGGATGACAAGCATGAGCCCAAGCGCAGCGCTGCCGAGATCGTGATGACTGAGCTGCATGCCGGCGGCAAGTTTGACCAGAACTCTTATAAAGTCTCGGGCGGCTTGCATGGCGTGGGTGTCTCATGCGTAAACGGCTTGTCAAAACTGCTGAAGCTGACGGTTCGCCGCGATGGCAAGCAGCACTACATGGAGTTTGTCCGTGGTGTGCCGCAAAACCGCATCATCGAAGTGCAGGACGGTAAAGAATTCTCGCCGATCAAAGTCACCGGTGACACCGACAAGCGCGGCACCGAGGTGCATTTCTGGGCGGACGAAGAAATTTTCTCGCATGTCGAATTTCACTATGAAATTCTGGCCAAGCGGATTCGCGAATTATCCTTTCTGAACAATGGCGTGCACATCAGGCTGACCGACCAGCGTTCCGGCAAAGAAGAAGATTTTGCTTTTGAAGGCGGCACACGCGGTTTTGTTGAATACATCAACAAAAGCAAAAGCACTTTGCACCCAACCATCTTCCAGGCCACTGGCGAAAAAGTCTCTGACCAAAACACCTTGATTACGGTCGATGTGTCGATGCAGTGGAATGATGCTTATAACGAGCAGGTGCTGTGCTTTACCAATAATATTCCGCAGCGCGACGGTGGTACCCACCTGACCGGCTTGCGTGCGGCGATGACGCGCGTGATCAATAAATATATTGATGAACACGACTTTGCCAAAAAAGCCAAAGTTGAAATCGCCGGCGACGACATGCGCGAAGGCCTGACCTGCGTTTTGTCAGTCAAGGTGCCTGAACCAAAATTCAGCTCGCAGACCAAGGACAAACTGGTTTCGTCCGAAGTGCGCGGTCCGGTAGAAGATATTGTGGCCAAGACTCTTACGGAATACCTGCTCGAGCGGCCGCACGACGCCAAAATCATTTGCGGCAAAATCGTTGAAGCGGCGCGTGCACGGGAAGCCGCCCGCAAGGCGCGCGAGCTGACCCGTCGCAAAGGCATCATGGATGGTCTGGGTCTGTCTGCAAAACTGGCGGATTGCCAGGAGAAAGATCCGGCGCTGTGCGAGCTGTATATCGTCGAGGGTGACTCCGCCGGCGGCTCTGCCAAGCAGGGACGCGACCGCAAGTTTCAGGCGATTCTGCCGCTGCGCGGCAAGGTGTTGAACGTTGAAAAAGCACGCTTCGAAAAGATGCTCTCATCCGAGCAGATCACGACGCTGATCGCCACGCTTGGCACCTCGATTGGTGCTGACGAATTCAATATCGACAAGCTGCGTTATCACCGCATCATTATCATGACCGATGCCGACGTTGACGGCGCGCATATTCGCACTTTGTTGCTGACCTTGTTGTACCGGCAGATGCCTTTGCTGGTTGAGCGTGGTCATATTTATATCGCTCAACCACCGCTGTACAAAGTCAAGCACGGCCGCGATGAGCGCTATCTGAAAGACGACGTCGAAGAAGCCAGCTACATGATGCAGATCGCCTTGAATGATGCGGCACTGGTTCCTGTGGAAAATGCGGTACCGATTTCAGGCGATGCACTCTCAGAGCTGGTTCGCAAGTACAACACCGCCAATGCAATTATTCGTCGCCTGTCGCGGGCAATTGATCATGCTGCCTTGACGGCGATCATGACCGGTGTCACCTTAGATCTGAGTGATCTTGAAGCCGCCGGGAAATCGGCCATCGCTTTGGCAAAAGCGATTGATGACCCGGCAATCGAAGTGCTGGTTAGTTCTGACGAATTGTCGGACAAGCATTTGCTGCGTATTCAGCGCCGCTTCCACGGCAATTTGAAAATCAGCGTGATCGATGCCGATTTCGTCCAGGGTCCGGATTACGCGGTGCTGGCCGAAGCGGCTGCGACTTTTAAAGGCTTGATCGGACGTGGTGCGCTGATCAAGCGTGGCGTGGGCGACAAGGTTCGCGAATCCGCTATTGCCGACTTCCATCAGGCGATGGCATGGTTGCGTGAAGAAGCCGAGCGTGGCGTGTCCAAGCAGCGCTACAAGGGCTTGGGTGAAATGAATCCGGAGCAATTATGGGAAACGACGATGGACCCGACTGTGCGTCGTTTATTGAAAGTGCAAATTGATGATGCGATCGCAGCCGATCAGATCTTCACGACCTTGATGGGTGACGATGTTGAACCGCGTCGCGCATTCATTGAGTTGAATGCGCTAACAGCTGGCAATATTGACGTGTAATTGTTGCTTGCTTAAAGCAGTGTGAAGAAAAAAATCGGCCTCATGGTTTCATGCAGGCCGATTTTTTTTATGCTGCCATTTTCTCTTTTTCTTCCACTGGCGCAGAAGAGCGAATCAAATAATCGAATGCACCCAGTGATGCCTTGGCGCCCTCGCCCATTGCGATGATGATCTGCTTGTAAGGCACAGTCGTTACATCGCCTGCGGCAAACACACCCGGCACCGACGTCTGTCCGCGTGCATCGACTTCGATCTCGCCACGCTTGGACAAGGCAACCGTGCCCTTGATGAAGTCGGTATTTGGCAAGAGACCGATTTGTACAAAGATCCCTTCGAGTTCAATCGACTTTGTCTCACCGGTTCTGCGATCAATGTAACGCATACCGTTGACCTTGCTGCCATCACCAGTGACTTCGGTAGTCTGTGCCTGCGTGATCACCGTCACGTTAGGCAGGCTGCGCAACTTGCGCTGCAAGACTTCGTCAGCACGCAAGATCGCATCATATTCAAGCAGCGTGACATGGCCGACGATACCGGCGAGGTCAATCGCAGCTTCCACACCCGAGTTACCACCGCCGACGACCGATACCCGCTTGCCTTTGAACAAAGGACCATCACAGTGCGGGCAATAAGCGACGCCCTTGTTACGGTATTCCTGCTCGCCCGGCACATTCAATTCGCGCCAGCGTGCACCAGTTGCCAGAATCACGGTACGCGCTTTCAGGCTGCCACCGTTTTGCAACTGCACTTCGATGATGTCGCCCGGAATAATGGCCGAGGCGCGCTGTAGGTTCATCACATCGACGTCATATTCTTTGACGTGCTGCTCTAATGCGGCGACCAGTTTTGGTCCTTCGGTTTCTTTCACCGAAATGAAGTTCTCGATGCCAAGGGTGTCAAGCACCTGGCCACCGAAACGCTCGGCGACGATACCGGTGCGTATACCTTTTCGCGCAGCATAAATTGCAGCCGATGCGCCAGCCGGCCCGCCGCCGACAACCAGCAAATCGAACACTTCTTTGCTCGATAGTTTGACGGCATCACGTGCTGCGGCTCCCGTATCGAGCTTGGCAATGATCTCTTCAAGATCCATGCGGCCTTGTCCGAAATTCTGACCGTTCAGGAAAACCGTAGGCACGGCCATGATCTGGCGTCCGTTGACTTCGTCCTGAAACAATTGGCCATCAATCATGACGTGGCGAATTCTGGGATTGATGACTGCCATCAGGTTCAGGGCCTGCACGACTTCCGGGCAGTTATGACATGACAGCGAAATATAAGATTCAAATAAATAGTCGCCTTCGAGCTGACGAATCTGCTCAATGACATCAGCCCCGACCTTTGGCGGATGGCCGCCAACCCAAAGCAGGGCCAATACCAGTGACGTGAACTCATGGCCCATCGGTATGCCGGCAAACCTGACGCCCATATCGCTGCCTTTGCGGTTGAGTGCGAAGGAAGGAATACGTTGTCCGTCGTCGCTGCGCTCGGTCAGCGTAAGCAGATCGGACATAGAAACAATCTCTTGCAGCATCTCGCGCATTTCGCGTGACTTGTCGCTGTCGTCCAGAGACGCACTTATTTCAACTGGGCTTGTGACCTTGCCGAGATAAGCTTGCAATTGATTTTTAATGGTGGCGTCCAGCATGATGGCCTCGAATCCGAATGAGTGAACTAGTACTGATTGATGCTGCCGGAGATTTCCGGCAGCATGAAGGTGCTGCTTAGATCTTGCCGACCAAATCCAGCGATGGTGCCAGGGTCTCAGCACCTGGGGTCCATTTGGCTGGGCATACTTCGCCTGGATGAGCGGCGACGTATTGTGCAGCCTGCACTTTGCGCAGTAGTTCGCTTGCGTCGCGACCGATGCCGTTGTCGTGAATTTCGCACAGCTTGATCTGACCTTCCGGGTTGATGACAAAGGTGCCGCGCAGTGCCAGGCCTTCTTCTTCAATCATCACGTCAAAATTACGGGTGATGGCGCCGGTTGGGTCAGCAATCATCGGATAGGTGATTTTGCCGATGGTGTCCGAAGTGTCATGCCATGCTTTGTGGGTAAAGTGGGTGTCGGTTGATACGGAGTAGATTTCGACGCCCAGTTTTTTGAAGGTGTCATAGTGATCAGCCAGATCGCCGAGTTCGGTTGGGCAGACGAAGGTAAAGTCAGCTGGGTAAAAAACAACGACAGACCATTTGCCCTTCAGGCTGGCATCTGAAACAGTGACGAATTTTCCATCATGAAAAGCTTGAGCGGTGAAAGGCTTGACGGTGGTGTTAATCAGGGACATGGTGAGGACTCCTTTTGGTGGGTGAGTAAAGATGGGTAGAATAATAGCGACTATCTATGAAACATCCTATTTGATAGTTTTTATCAATCAAATAGTTAATTCCTATTTCTTGCCAAGAAACTTATAAATCAGGATCAGATCTGAATTCTGAAGGAATTGCCATCGAATCGTATATCGTTATCCCAGTACTATTCTAAATTCTGTTTTTCCGAAGTAAAGTTCTTATAAACTTCACTTTTTCAAGCTTGCGGGAAAGCATACAATTCGCACTTGTCGTAACGGTAGGGGTGACCGTCTTTCACACCCATCGTCAATCTGGAGGAAATATGAAGAATTTCATGATGGCCCTGATGCTGGCAATCATTGGCTTTACGGTTGCAGTTTCGAATGTTGAAGCCAAGCGCCTTGGCGGCGGCGGATCCTTCGGCAAATCGTCGCCGAGTTTTAGCCGTCAGGCACCGATGCAAAATAATCAGGCCACGCAAATGAATCGTCCGGCAGCGCCTGCTGCGCCAAGCAGCCCCTGGAAAGGGATTGTCGGCGGCGCCTTATTGGGCTTGGGACTCGGTGCGCTGATGTCGCACTTCGGTCTTGGTGCCGAACTGGGCGGCATGATTGGCACGATGCTGATGATTGGCCTGTTCGCGATAGCGGCAATGTTCCTGTTTCGAATGCTCTCTCGCAAGAGTGCGGCTTCGCAGCCGATGCCCGCTTATGCAGGTTTGAGTGAAAAAAACAGCACGCCAGATATCGGAGCAAATTTGCACAGCATGCCCTCTTCGGGTTCAGGCAATGCCGTGGTGAGTAGCAGCATACCGGCTGATTTTGACACCCAGGGTTTCCTGCGTCATGCAAAAACTCATTTCATCCGCATGCAGGCGGCGTGGGATAAGGCCGATATTAATGATATTCGCGAGTTCACCACGCCCGAAATGTATGCAGAACTGAAGATGCAGCTCACCGAACGCGGTCAGTCGCCCAATAACACGGACGTGGTTTCGTTGAATGCGGAGCTGCTCGGCATAGATACTTCGGCGATTGAACATCTGGCCAGCGTTCGTTTCTCCGGCATGATCCGTGAAGCAGACAATGCCCCGACTGAAGCCTTTACAGAAATCTGGGTGCTGTCGAAGCCAGTATCCGGGCCAGGCGGATGGATGCTGGCAGGTATTGAGCAGGCCTGACCCCTGCCTGCATGAGCTGCCACAAGCGTGCAGTTTCTGTAATAATCGTGGCAGTTAAAAGCCGCTCGCTGATTACGGCGAGCGGCTTTTTTTAATGCGGCACGCATCGTAATCCAAGCCAGATCGCCAAGAAAATTTGTAATGCCCGAAACTATTAAAAACGACCCGCCGTTGATCGCTTCTTATCTGCTTGCTGCAGCTGCACTGCTACAAGTCATGCATGGCGGCTTGCTGGGAGCTTTGTATTCAGGGCTGTTGGTGTATGCGCTGGTTCATTTGCTCGCGCCTACACTGGGCAAACAAATTGATAGTCAGCGAGCGCGAATGATTGCCGTTGCTGTGCTGGGTAGCCTGATCGTCTTGCTATTGACGATAGGCGTCTGGTCGGCGATTTCGTTTTTCTTGTCCGAAGCAGGCAGCTTGCCTGTCCTGCTGAAAAAAATGGCAGATGTGCTCGACCAGTCCCGGGCACAAGTGCCAGGCTGGCTGGCAGCATATTTTCCAGAAAGCGCTGAAGCGCTGCAGCAGTTATTGACACACTGGTTGCGTGAACATGCCGGTGAAGCAAAAGATATCGGTGCGCAGACCGGCAGATTGATTGTGCATCTGCTGATAGGCATGGTGATTGGTGCGTTGGCCGCTTTGTATGACACCACCCGTGTCCATCACTATCTTCCGCTGGCAGCTCATTTGCATCAGCGGGTCGTTAACCTCCACCATGCTTTTCGTCAGATCGTATTTGCGCAAGTACGCATCGCCGGTCTCAATGCCTTGTTTACCGGACTGTTTCTGTTTGTGGCTTTACCGCTGGCCGGGATCAAACTGCCCTTCGTTAAGACACTGATTCTGATTACCTTTATTGCGGGACTGCTGCCCGTGATCGGTAATCTGATTTCGAATACCGTGATCGTGGTGATTGGTTTGTCACATTCCTTGTCAACGGCAGTCGCCGCCTTGATTTTTCTGATTGCGATTCATAAGCTCGAATATTTTTTGAACGCAAAAATCATTGGAACGCAAATTAACGCCAGAGCCTGGGAGTTATTGGCAGCCATGCTGCTGATGGAGTCGATCTTCGGCTTGCCCGGTGTTGTTGCTGCACCGGTTTTTTATGCCTATATAAAAACCGAGCTTACAGACATGGGCCTGGTCTAGGTGCCTTAGCACCGGCCAGGCCCAGCCTGCCTGTTTACTTCTCTGCTGAATCATCCCGGTTCGCAATCGACGCGATCAGATCCACCGGTCTTGTCGAGCGTTTGCGCAGGCGCAGGTTGAGCATTTCAACACAGACTGAAAACGCCATCGCGGTATAGATATAGCCTTTCGGTACATGGTGGCCAAAGCCTTCCGCGACCAAGACCACGCCAATGACAACCAGAAAAGCCAAGGCCAGCATTTTGATGGTGGGGTGCGCGGAAACAAAGCGCCCGATTGCACCCGCAAACAGCATCATGAGCCCGACTGAAGCCACAACGGCCGCAATCATGACCGACACATGATCGACCATGCCGACGGCTGTAATGATTGAATCCAGCGAGAACACGATATCGATCAGCATGATTTGTACAATGATCACGCCGAAGGTGGCACGCACAAGCTTGTTTCCGTCTTGATGGTGTGAGCCCTCCAGAGTTTCATGAATTTCTCCCACACTTTTCCAAAGTAAAAACAAACCACCGAATAAAAGCACCAGATCGCGACCGGTAAATTGCTGGTCCATCACACTCACAAGCGGCGCCGTCAATCCGACAATCCAGGCCAGCATGAGCAGCAAGCCTATGCGCATGAACATGGCCGCAAACAAGCCCAGTTTTCGTGCCAGTTCTTTTTGGTGGGCGGGCAATTTGTCGACAAGAATGGAGATGAAGATCACATTGTCGATACCAAGCACGAGTTCAAGTGCGGTCAAGGTTGCAAATGCAATCCAGACTTGCGGGTCAGTGAGCAATTCAAGCATGTAAGACTCTCCGGTAAAAGCGAACAGACAAGCACGCATTTTATCAGCGGGAGATTTTTACCAGCACCCTAACGACATCTAAAAAAACGAAGATAATAAGACCATTACTTCGAAAAAATAAGATTCAAAGAATGACGAAAAACACCAATCTCAATTTTCGCCATCTGCAATATTTTTGGGTCGTCGCCAAAGAGGGCAGTGTGACGAGGGCCGCAGAGCGGCTTGGTCTGGCAGTGCAGACGGTCAGCGCACAGTTAAGTCTGCTGGAACAATCGGTTGGCAGAGCCTTATTCACAACCCAGGGTCGGCGGCTGGTCTTAACAGAAGCGGGCCGGGTTGCGCTTGGCTATGCTGACCAGATATTTTTGCTGGGTGAGCAAATGCAGGACGCACTGACCGACGCCGATCATGACAGAACCATGCGGCTGACGGTGGGCTTGTCCGATTCCTTGCCTAAACTGATCGCTTCCCGCTTGCTCGACGCCGCGCTGGCATTGCCGCAGCGTGTAAGACTGGTTTGCTATGAAGACCAGTTTGAATCCTTGCTGGGCGAACTCTCCATCCACAAACTTGATGTCGTGTTAACCGACCGCCCTGTTCCGCCTGGTACTTCGTTGCGGGTATTTAGCCATTTGCTTGGTGAGACCGAGATCAGTTTATTTGGTGTGCCTGCGCTGGCTGCAAAATATCAGGCCGGATTCCCGGCGAGTGTGCATGGCGCGCCTATGCTACTGCCGACGCGAAATAATGCCATTCGCGGACGTATTGACCAGTGGTTCGATGCGCATGATGTGCGCCCTGATGTGATCGGGGAGTTTGACGACAACGCTTTATTGCAGTCATTTGGTCGTAATGGCC
>CANGAW010000069.1 GCA_947451925.1 Burkholderiales bacterium
ACACCCGTCCGGGATGGAAGGTGTTGCGCGTGTTGGGTAACTTGCTCGGTCTGTCCGGTTTTGATTATGAAAGCGCGGAAGCGATTCGCGCCGAGGTACTGGGCAGTGCAGACAAAGACATGGATATCAGCACCCGTTTGAATAACATCGCGGACATCAGCTTGCAGCCGTTGGTGCCTGCATTGTCTTCAGCGCCAGCAGAACAATTGCAGCGCGTGGCCGATGTGCCGATTTACTTTACCGACGCGATTGTGCGGCGTGCTGCATCCTTGCAGCTCACCACCGATGCACAGCCACCGAAAGCGGTGCTGTCTGCAGCACTGGCGCAAAAGCTGGGCGTGGCCGCAGGTGAGCCCGTGCGCGTGAGTCAGGGTAAAGCCAGTGCGACTTTGCTGGCCGCTATGGATGCCAGCCTGCCGGCCAATGTGGTGCGTGTCGCTGCTGCGCATGCATCGACGGCAACGCTGGGCGCGATGTTCGGCAGCATCCTGGTGGAGAAAGTCTGATGAATCAATTACTGACCAGCTTCACCACCGCCGGCAGCGACTTGCTGGGCATTTACTGGCCTATCGCCTGGAACCTGATCAAGATCATGGCCGTCACCTTGCCGGTGATGGGCTGCGTTGCTTACCTGACTTTATGGGAACGCAAAATGATCGGCTGGATGCACGTGCGTATCGGCCCCAATCGCGTCGGCCCTGCCGGCTTGCTGCAACCGATTGCCGACGCCTTGAAGCTCTTGCTCAAAGAAATCGTGGTGCCGGCCAAAGCCAGCAAAGCCCTGTTCGTGATTGCGCCTGTGATGACGATCATGCCGGCACTGGCTGCCTGGTCGGTCGTGCCTTTTGGTCCTGAAACGGCGCTGGCTAATATCAATGCCGGATTGCTGTTCGTGATGGCGATTACTTCGCTTGAAGTCTATGGCGTGATCGTGGCCGGCTGGGCGTCGAATTCCAAGTATGCTTTTCTGGGCGCGATGCGCGCTTCCGCACAGATGGTGTCGTACGAAATTGCGATGGGCTTCGTGCTGGTGATCGTACTGATGGTGTCCGGCAGCCTGAACCTGTCGGCCATCGTGGCCAAGCAAACGCACGGCATCTTCGCTGACATGGGCCTGAATTTCTTGTCCTGGAACTGGCTGCCACTGTTGCCGATGTTTGGCGTCTACATCATCTCCGGTATAGCCGAGACCGCGCGTCATCCGTTTGACGTCGTTGAGGGTGAGTCCGAAATTGTGGCCGGCCACATGGTTGAATATTCAGGCATGTCGTTTGCGATGTTCTTCCTCGCCGAATACGCGAACATGATCCTGATTTCCATCATGGCCACCCTGATGTTCCTGGGTGGCTGGGATGCGCCGCTGGGCTTTTTGAGTTTCATTCCCGGCTGGATCTGGCTGGGTATCAAAACATTTTTAGTGGTCTCGATTTTTATCTGGGTCCGTGCGTCCTTCCCGCGCTATCGCTTTGACCAAATCATGCGTCTGGGCTGGAAAGTATTTATCCCGCTGACCGTGGTCTATCTGGTCATTGTCGCGGTGTGGATGCAAACCCCGTTAAACATCTGGAAGTAAGACAAAAGCGTAAAGGCTGAATGCAAAATGGAAGCCATTAAAGATTTCTTCGGAAGCCTGATGTTGCGTGAGCTGTTCAAGGGCCTGGCCCTGACCGGCCGCTATATGTTTGCGCGCAAAATTACCGTGCAATTCCCGGAAGAGAAAACCCCGCAGTCACCGCGTTTTCGCGGGCTGCATGCGTTGCGCCGCTATCCCAATGGTGAAGAGCGCTGCATCGCCTGCAAACTGTGTGAAGCAGTGTGTCCGGCGATGGCCATTACCATCGAATCCGAGCAGCGTGACGACGGCTCGCGTCGCACCACCCGTTATGACATTGATCTGACCAAGTGCATCTTCTGCGGCTTTTGCGAAGAGTCCTGCCCGGTGGATTCGATTGTCGAGACGCATATTCTGGAATACCACGGTGAAAAGCGTGGTGATCTGTACTACACCAAAGAGATGCTGCTGGCCGTGGGCGACCGTTACGAACCCGAGATCGCTGCTAACCGCGCGGCTGATGCCCGCTACCGCTGAGAACCCCTATGGAATTCACGACTGCCCTGTTTTATGCCTTTTCCGCCCTGCTGATTTTTGCAGCAGTGCGCGTGATCACCGATCAGAATCCGGTGCATGCGGCCTTGTTCCTGATCCTGTCTTTTTTCTCCGCCGCCGCCATCTGGATGCTGCTGAAAGCCGAATTTTTAGCCATTGTGCTGGTGCTGGTTTACGTTGGCGCGGTGATGGTGCTGTTCCTGTTCGTGGTGATGATGCTCGATATCGACATGAGCAAACTGCGCGCCGGTTTCTGGGGGCATCTGCCGCTGGCAGCCACAGTGGGGGTCATCATTGCGCTGGAAATGTCGGCCATATTGCTGCGTGGTTTTCTGATTCAGGAAGCACAAGTGCCGGCTGCTGCCGCCACCATTGGTGATACGCGCGAGCTGGGCAAACTGATCTACACTCATTACTTGTACGCGTTCGAAATCGCTGCAATGATTTTGCTAGCCGCGATGGTGGCAGCGGTGGCGCTGACCCTGCGTCGTCGCAAAGACACCAAATATTTTGATCCGGGCGAAGCGGTCAAGGTCAAGAGCGGCGACCGTGTGCGCATCGTGCGCATGGCTGCGGAATCGGCGCGCGCCAACAGCGCCATCAGTACAGACAAAGAATAAGGGCGACCCGTGACTCTGACTCTCGCACACTACCTGATCCTAGGCGCGATCCTGTTTGCCATTTCCGTGATTGGCATTTTCCTCAATCGTAAAAACATCATTGTCTTGCTGATGGCGATTGAACTGATGCTGCTGGCGGTGAACATGAATTTCATCGCGTTTTCGCATTACCTCGGCGACGCTGCCGGCCAGATTTTCGTCTTTTTCATCCTGACCGTGGCTGCGGCGGAATCCGCTATCGGCCTGGCCATCCTTGTTGTGCTGTTCCGAAATCTCAACACGATCAACGTGGAAGAGTTGGACAGCCTCAAGGGTTAATCACAACATATAAACAAGGTTCATCATGGCGGGGCAACTTAACCCACATCTGTTGTTGTGCGTCCCACTGGCGCCGCTGGCCGGCTCGGCTATTGCGGGCCTGTTCGGTACGCGCTTTTTTGGCAATCTGATCGGGCGCACAGCCTCGCACAGCGTGACCATTCTTGGCGTGCTGATCGCGTTTCTGATCTCGGTACAAACGCTGATGCAAGTGATGGACGGCGCCACCTATAACGGCACCCTCTACACCTGGATGACGGTGGGCACGCTGAAAATGGAAATCGGTTTTTTAATCGACAGCCTGACAGCGATGATGATGTGCGTGGTCACTTTCGTCTCACTGATGGTGCACATCTACACCATCGGCTACATGCAGGACGACGAAGGCTATAACCGCTTTTTCTCCTATATTTCGCTGTTTACGTTTGCCATGCTGATGCTGGTGATGAGTAATAACTTCCTGCAGTTGTTCTTTGGCTGGGAAGCAGTGGGTCTGGTGTCGTATCTGCTGATCGGTTTCTGGTTTACCCGCCCGACAGCGATCTTCGCCAATATGAAAGCCTTTCTGGTTAACCGTGTCGGTGACTTCGGTTTCATCCTGGGCATAGGCTTGTTGCTGGCCTATGCCGGTTCGATGAACTATGCCGAAGTGTTTGCCAAGCGCGAAGAACTGGCCCTGCTGACTTTGCCGGGCAGCGACTGGATGCTGCTGACCGTTGCCTGTATTTGCCTGTTTATTGGCGCAATGGGTAAATCAGCTCAGTTTCCGCTGCATGTCTGGCTGCCAGATTCCATGGAAGGCCCGACACCGATTTCCGCGCTGATTCATGCCGCGACCATGGTCACGGCCGGCATCTTCATGGTGGCGCGCATGTCGCCGCTGTTTGAATTGTCCGACACCGCCTTGTCTTTCGTCATGGTGATTGGCGCCATTACTGCGCTGTTCATGGGCTTCCTCGGCATTATTCAAAACGACATCAAGCGCGTGGTGGCTTATTCCACCTTGTCGCAGCTGGGCTACATGACGGTGGCGCTCGGTGCTTCGGCCTATTCGGTGGCCGTGTTTCACCTGATGACGCATGCTTTCTTCAAAGCGTTGCTGTTTCTGGGTGCTGGTGCTGTCATCATCGGCATGCATCATGATCAGGACATCCGCAACATGGGTGGACTGCGCAAGTACATGCCCATTACCTGGATTACCGCTTTGCTCGGTTCGCTGGCACTGATAGGCACGCCGTTTTTCTCCGGCTTCTATTCCAAAGACAGCATTATCGAAGCGGTGCGCGCAAGCCAACTCTGGGGTTCGGGTTTTGCCAGCTTTGCGGTGTTGGCCGGCGTGTTCGTTACCGCCTTCTATTCCTTCCGGATGTACTTTCTGGTGTTTCACGGTAAAGAGCGTTTCGGTCACCCCCACCACGATGCGCATGATGATGACCATCACGGCCACGACCACCACCATGGTCTGGCACCCGGCGAAAAGCCGCATGAAGCACCGTGGGTAGTGACCTTGCCGCTGGTACTGCTGGCGATTCCTTCGGTGTTTATTGGCTTTTATGCGATTGAACCGATGTTGTTCGGCGACTTTTTCAAGGGCGTGATTTTCATTGGCGAAAACCACCTGGCGATGGAAGAGCTGGCGCATGAATTCCATGGCGCTGCAGCGATGGGTGTGCATGCGTTTACCTCGCTGCCTTTCCTGCTGGCTTTGGCTGGCGTGGTCTCGGCCTGGTACTGCTATCTGGTCAATCCGAAAGTGCCGGCCTGGTTCTATAAAAATTTCCACAGCATTTACACGCTGCTCGACAACAAGTACTACATGGATAAGTTCAACGATACGGTCTTCTCAGCCGGAGCGCGTGCGCTGGGCAGCGGCTTCTCCAGCGTTGGCGACCGTACCCTGATTGATGGCCTGATTGTGAACGGCAGTGCACGTGCGGTGGGCTGGTTCTCTACCGTGACACGGACCTTCCAGACTGGCTACATCTATCACTATGCTTTCACGATGATCGTGGCCATTGCCTTGTATCTCGGCTACTTGCTGCTGCGCGCCTGAGCCGATAACGACAGCCTAACCCGTCTTTATAAGAACAAACATCATGCAGTCATCTATTCCTTTATTGAGCCTGTCGATCTGGGTGCCGATCGCTTTCGGCGCGCTGGTGCTGGCTGTCGGACGTGAGGACAATCCTGCCCTTGCGCGCATCACGGCACTGATTGGTTCAGTCATCAGTCTGCTGGTGACGCTGCCTCTGATCTCCGGTTTCGATGCCAGCGCCCACGGCATGCAGTTCGTCGAAAAAATGGCCTGGATCGAGCGTTTTCATATTTTCTACTCGCTGGGCATCGACGGTATTTCGCTGTGGTTTGTGCCGCTGACGGCTTTCATTACTGTCATCGTCGTCATCGCTGGCTGGGAAGTGATCGAGCAGCGAGTGTCGCAGTACATGGGCGCGTTTCTGATTCTGTCCGGCGTGATGATAGGCGTGTTTTGCGCGCTGGACGGCTTGCTGTTTTATGTCTTCTTTGAAGCCACGCTGATTCCGATGTTCATCATCATCGGCGTCTGGGGCGGACCGCGTCGCGTGTATGCGGCGATCAAGTTTTTCCTCTACACCTTCCTCGGCTCGCTGCTGATGCTGATTGCGCTGATCTATCTGTATTTTCAGGCAGGTAGTTTCGATATTCTGGCCTGGCACCAGCTGCCGTTAACGCTACATGCGCAGACCCTGCTGTTCCTGGCTTTCCTGATGGCCTTTGCCGTCAAGGTGCCAATGTGGCCGGTGCATACCTGGCTGCCGGATGCGCACGTGGAAGCGCCAACCGGCGGCTCGGTGGTGCTGGCAGCGATCATGCTCAAACTGGGCGGTTATGGCTTCCTGCGTTTTTCATTGCCGATTACACCCGACGCCAGCCACAGCCTGTCGTGGTTGATGATTGCTTTGTCGCTGACTGCGGTGATTTACATCGGTCTGGTCGCGCTGGTGCAGGCGGACATGAAAAAGCTGGTCGCGTATTCTTCCATTGCGCACATGGGCTTTGTCACCCTGGGCTTTTTCCTGTTTGGCGAGTTGGCCGTGCAGGGCGGCTTGATGCAAATGATTTCCCACGGCTTTGTCTCCGGTGCGATGTTCCTGTGCATCGGTGTGTTGTATGACCGTATGCACTCGCGTGAAATCGCCGATTACGGCGGCGTCATCAACACCATGCCGCGCTTCGCTGCCTTGTTCGTGCTGTTCTCACTGGCGAATGCCGGCTTGCCTGCGACCTCGGGTTTCATTGGCGAATTCATGGTGATTCTGGGTGCGGTTAAATTTAACTTCTGGATCGGCATGCTGGCCGCCACCGCTTTGATTCTGGGTGCGGCGTATTCGCTGTGGCTGGTCAAGCGGGTGGTGTTCGGCGTGGCGGGTAACCCGCACGTAGCCAACCTGTCTGATCTGACCATGCGCGAATTTTTCATGCTCGGCGTGCTGGCCATTGCTGTGCTGGCGATGGGGCTGTATCCGGCACCGTTTACAGACGCGATGCAAACCTCGGTGGCCGATTTGCTCACGCATGTCTCAGTCAGCAAGATCCCACAATAAGCTCAAGGCGAAGGCAGCCCAAGAATGAACGAACTGAATCTGATTCCGGCGACAACTGAAATTTTCCTCGCATTAGCGATCATGGCAATTTTGGTCGTGGGCTTGTATGTGAAGGAAGCAGCCAAGCCGATGAGCCATCTGCTGTCGCTGGTGGCGCTGGCCATTTGCGCGCTGCTGACCCTGTCCGACCTTAATGCCGGACTGACCACCTACGCTTTCAACAACATGTTTGTGTCGGACCCGATGGCCAATCTGCTCAAACTGTTCGCTTATCTGGCAACGGCAATGACGCTGATTTATTCGCGTCAGTACTCGGCACAGCGCGGCATGCTCAGCGGCACACTGAGCGGTGAATTTTATGTACTGGCACTGATGACCTTGCTGGGTCAGATGATCATGATTTCAGGGAATAACTTCCTGATCATTTATCTGGGGCTGGAACTGATGTCCTTGTCCCTGTATGCATTGGTGGCAATGCGCCGTGATCATGTCGCCTCCACCGAAGCGTCGATGAAATATTTTGTGCTTGGTGCGCTGGCTTCAGGCTTCATGTTGTACGGTATCTCGATGTTGTATGGCGCCACCGGCTCACTCGATCTGAGCCAGGTTGCCACCATGACTGCCGCCGGTACCGCCAACAAGACCGTGCTGGTATTCGGTGTCGTGTTTCTGGTGGCCGGGCTGGCGTTCAAACTCGGCACGGCACCTTTCCACATGTGGGTGCCGGACGTGTATCAGGGCGCGCCGACATCGGTGACGCTGTTGCTGGGTGCGGCACCTAAACTGGCAGCGTTTGCCATCTGCCTGCGTTTGCTGGTCGAAGGTCTGGGCACGCTGGCTGCCGACTGGCAGCAAATGCTGATTGTGATGGCGGTGGTGTCCATGGCCATCGGTAACATCACCGCGATTGCGCAAACCAATATCAAGCGCATGCTGGCGTATTCAACGATTTCGCAAATGGGCTTCATGCTGCTGGGCTTGCTGTCAGGTGTTTTCGCCGGCAGCAATGCCGATGCGGCGACCAATGCCTATAGCTCGGCGATGTTTTATTCGATTACTTATGTACTGACCACGCTGGGCAGCTTCGGTGTCATTTTGCTGCTCTCGCGCAGTGGCTTCGAAGCCGACAATCTGGACGACTTCAAAGGCCTCAGCCAGCGCAGCCCGTGGTTTGCCGCGGTGATGATGGTCTTGCTGTTGTCGTTAGCTGGTGTGCCGCCTATGGTGGGTTTCTACGCCAAACTTTCGGTGTTGCAGGCAGTCTTTGCTACCGGTCAAATCTGGCTGGCCTTGGTTGCCGTACTGTTCTCACTGATTGGCGCTTACTACTATCTGCGCATCATCAAGCTGATGTACTTTGATGCACCCGTTGATCACAGCCCCATCGTGGTTGGCCGCGACATGCAGATCACTCTTTCAGCCAATGGTATTGCCATCGTGTTGCTGGGTGTCTTGCCCGGCCCGCTGATGGCCGCCTGCGCCCGCGCCATTGCGCAAGCGCTGGCTTCCTGATTGCCCGGACAATTTTGTGAACACTGCATTGTCGAGCTGGTTGCTGGTTGTATTCATGGCTCTGGCTGCCAACCTGCCTTTTCTGAGCGAATCTTTGCTGGGGCTGGTGCGACTGAAGACGGCGCACAAGCCAGGCCTGCTGCGCCTGGTTGAACTGGCAGTGCTGTATTTTCTGGTACTGGGCATTGCCCGTCTGCTCGAATCTAATCTCGGCAATGCCTTTCATCAGGAATGGCAGTTTTACGCCGTCACCCTGTGCCTGTTTCTGGTGCTGGCCTTTCCCGGTTTTGTCTGGCGCTACCTGCGTCGCCGTAACGACTGATCAGGCATCGCGCCGTGACCGATAAACACCTGAAAGAAACTCTGGTCAGCGGCGAACTCGTCTATGACGGCTCGCTGCTGAAAGTGCGACGCGATACGGTGAGTCTGCCGGACGGCAAGCTGACTACCCGCGAGTATTTTCGTCATCCCGGTGCCGTCGTCGTGATTCCTGTCTTTGATGATGGCAGCGTACTGCTTGAGCGCCAGTTTCGTTATCCGCCTGATCGCGTTTTCATTGAACTCCCCGCCGGCAAGCTCGACGCGGGAGAAGACCCTTTGCTTTGCGCCCAGCGCGAATTACGCGAAGAAACCGGCTACACCGCAAGCAACTGGCAATTTGTCTGCACCATCCACAACGCCATTGCGTACTCCGACGAGCACCTTGAAATTTATCTGGCCCGCGGCCTGACTCAAGGACAAGCAGCGCTCGATGAGGAAGAATTTCTGGAAGTTTTCTCCCTGCCTTTCGATCAACTGATGGACTTGATCCGGCAAGGGCAGGTGACGGATGTGAAGACGATGATCGGTGCGTTCTGGCTGGATAAAATCAATCGGGGCGAGTGGATTCCCGGTGGCAGCGTTTAGCTGATTATTACAATTTTCCCTCAGCTGAATCGTAATCAGTAGATCGGGTGTTTGGTTCGCCTCATCAGCACCAAGTGTCATGTAAAAAGCCCAGTTCACAAGACTGGGCTTTTTGCTTTCTGGTGTTCGGAAAGCTGCTTGAAACCCCAAAGAGATTGACCTGTCAGGTGGGGCGGGTTGGCAGGTCAAATTTACTTAAAGCAATATATTATGGACGAATTTAATTCATTCATAATCTAATCTCTGCGAAACTTTTAATAACCTAGATTTTTTATACTTTGAATTATTTTTAGCTTGTCGTTGACTAGTACTTCGGATTTTTCTTTAAGTATTTTTGCTTGAGATGTCAATGCAAAGGGTTGTATTGATTGCGAAATTTTTTCAAAAAAATGTGAGGTGGTCCTCTCATTAAACACTCGAAAATTTAATGTTCGCTCATCATATTTTTCTGGTTTAATATAATTTATAGTGTTTTTATTTTTTTCAGAGCGAAGAAGGTTGTTAATGTGTAAATTCATTTGTTTCCAAGTAACTTCATCTATTTCTTCAAATTCTTCTGAGTAAATGACATTTATGTCGCCCAAGATCATATCAACATCATATTGTGCGTAAAGTTCCTTCAATGAAGAACGAAAGTCATCTGTTTTCAAAAAATCTTCACTGCCCTTCACTAGTCCGATTCTATATACATCAGAATAATTTGCAATTTTCGCCATGTAGAGGGTAGTGGTTCTCTCATCTAAACTATATCTATTTTTTGACGAGTTAGTTTTCCACGACTGGCTGACTAGCAAGAGTTTGTCGATTGCAGTGGTTGAGTCGATTTCAAAAAACTCGCGATCTTGATTGTGACGGCAGTCCTTGAGCAGATCGTGAATCAGTCGCTCTACCTCAACACAATCAGAAACAAAGACGCTGTACGCAACAATAAATTTGTTTGGGACTCCAGTACTTGATAATTCACTTGCTCTCTCGGTGGGCGATTTGGTGGTGTAACCAACCTTGACCAAATTTGGGAGTGAACTATTTACGAGAATATAGACATAGCCTTCCATGGTTTGCACGCATTCTATTTTTTAAATTCATATTGAGATGAATTCAGTGTGTTGGAAAAAGGAATTTTTAATTCGTAACGTAACTATAAAATATATATTTTATTATTTTTTGTCGATTAGGTCGTTACTTGATGCCCTAAAGAGATTGACCTTTCAGGTGGGATGGGTTGGCGGAAATTTCAACGTTCCCAACTGTTCAATTCAGAATAGAGCAGATACTGTCCCAGTAGCACTTAATAAGTTAGCAGAGTTTTGGTTAAAAAAGAGTGCGATGAAAAGTAGCCATATAATATCCAAAGTTAGATTGATGGCTCATAAAAATAGACTGGGCGTAACCTTAATCTGTCTTTATCTTCATCGTTAAGCTTATCGTAAAATTCCTGCCAAAGTGCTATAAATCTATCAAAGTCAATTAGCTCGACGTGAACGTGAGAAGTACGAGCTGTAGTTTTTGCGTCACTCGTAAACCCGCCAGTTGAAATGAATAAACCAATGTCTCCTTCTTTTTGAAGTAAGCCCATAAGTTCGCGTATTTCGGATACGTTAGCAGTGGACTCTCTATGCTTAATTTGAACCTTAATGCGCGGGCTTTTAACACCCAAAGGGTCTTGATAAGCGATGACATCAATTCCTCCGTCTTTACCTTTGGGAGCAACGAACGGAGTGTAATAATTCATTCCTCTAAGCAATGCAGCAACCAAATCTTGAAACTCATAAGCATTTTTTGAGTTTATTTGTTGCCTTAAACCATCAATGGCAAGTTGCTCTATTTGTTGAATGGTTGCTTCTTGTGCTTGCTCATTGACTGCATCAGGAACATTATCTGAATCTATATCATCTACAACTGAAGCCACTAATTTCTTGTCGTTTTTAGGATTGGCTTCTCTCCATTTGTAGTAGCCTTCTGTGGCTTTATCAAGCATAGCTACTTCACCAAGCTTTAATGCGGCTTCGCCTTCAGTTGTTACATACCAAACACCTTTGTTCTTTACCAAAAAACCAGACTTAATTAAATCAATAGTAAAGAAATGAAGAATACTTTTCCATCTTGTGTAACCTGATTTTTCGTAAACTTCTTTAGCCCAATCATCTAATTTAAGCCTCTTTTCAATTTCTGAAATAACATCTCTACCAGCCGCTTCCCCACCTTTTTCAACTAATATCTGTAAAGCACAGAACGTAACTTTAGCCGCAAGTTGACGCGAACGAGATTGAACTTTACTCATAACAAATCCTTTATGCTTTCTTTAGTCTTTTTAACACGTTTATTCATAACTTGTAGGCTTGGTAATAAGTTTGTTTGTTCTTCATTTAGCTTAAACATTAGCACAACGCGGCATGCATCATCGTCCTTAACTTTGTAATCATCAGAAATTGGAGCAGGACTTTTAATCACGCATGTTAGCAAGCCAAGTGCAGATATATGATTGCAAGAAATGACATCACCTGCTTGTTTTATGCGGTTTTTCAGGTACTAGACATTACCATGAGTGGTAGCTGTCAAGTGGGAGGAGTGGTAGGTCTGGAAGTATTAAGGCGGGTGTAAAAAATGATTTATGCATATAATCAACGGAATGTATATTTAATTATAAGTTTATCTAAATTAATAATTTAAATTATATTATTTTATAATTAAAATATCATAGTAATTGCTTGGATAGTAATTCTGCTACAGCTATTTCATTTGCTGAAAGTTTATTTTTTAATGTCAACATTTCTGACTCACTTTCATTGCTTAATAAATACCATGCATAAGCCTTTATCAAATTTTTCTCAAAACCTTCCCCGTACTCATAGATCCATCCCATTGTATATCTTGCAGATTCTGATCCGAGAATGACTGCTTTCTTTATGTATTCAGCCCCAATTTCGTAATCATTTATTACGCCGAGTCCATCTCGATAAATAAATCCGAGTTCGTATTCTGCGGTTCCGTCATAAGATGTTTCAGTTGCTCGCTCTAGCCATATTTTTGCCGTTGATAAATTTTGTTGTAATTTTTCACCTTGTAAATATATTAGTCCTAACTCAAGAGCAGAATATTCACAACCTTTATTGAATGCAAATTCGTACCAATAAATAGCTTTATCAATGTCATAATCCTCATTTTTTTTATCTGAAAAAATATTTCCAAGGCAATGAACTGAAAATTTCTCCCCATTATTTGCTGCTATTTCATAATAATAAATTGAATTTTTATAATTAATTTTGCATATTTCGCCATCGCTAAACAAATTTCCTAAACATTCACAAGCTCCATTTTTTGTAGTTGAATATTTAGTCGCAAAATGAAGATAGGCAATTGCTTTGTTTGCACTTTGATTAAAAAAAATACCAGATTGATACAATTTACCTAGCATTAAGTAAGCTTCTGGCATTTTAAATAGCGCACCATTTGTAAGTGAAATTAATGCATCTGCTAATTCGTCATTGTCTTTTTTAATTTGATTAGTATTTTTATCTGAAGAATTTAAATTTTTATATTCATCAATACTTAAAATAGAAAATTTAGAAATAGCCAAAGTTAATTCAAGATCATTAATTTTTTTTGGGTCAAATTTAATGTCATCTTTTTTTATATTTTTTATTTTTAATTCATGCTTTGAATTTCTTAGTGCATAAGCATCTTTTTTTAACTTATATCTGATTTCAATAAATTTTTGTTGAGAGTATTCGAAAGGTAAATCATATCCAATTTCTTTTAGTTCATTTCTTAAATTAAAATAATTTAAATTAAAATTATTTCTAATATTAATTAACGTTTTGAGTTCGGTTAACAGCTCAATTTTTCTTGTTTTCGTTGGCATTAGGCCGAGTATTTTCCAAATAATTGATTTTCGCCTAATAATTCTTCCTATTATTCTTTCTCTTTTTGGGTTAAGTTGACGAAAAATTGAAATGAGTGAACTAACTTTTTCCTTTTTATCTTCTAAATTACGTCTTTCATTTGTTTTTTTTGCGTGATTTTTTTTGGTATTTTCTATTCTAATTTTTTCATCTTCTTGATGATTTTTATAATAAATTTCC
>CANGAW010000070.1 GCA_947451925.1 Burkholderiales bacterium
GGGAGTAGCGACCGTGGCACTGAAACTGATCGGACAACCCGCTTGCGTTTGCAAGGCCAGCAGTGTGGCTTGCAGCGCATGCGCCATGGTTAGCGGTCCTTGCTGGCTGGTGGCGCGCAAGTCGCCCACGCCGGGACACAGTCCGCGCAAACGCTCTTTGAAACCGGCGACGGTATCGAGTGCGCATTCGTCGGCTTGGCAGCGGACTTCAATTTCAAGCGCAGTGCGACGGCTCCACAAATTAGGGCCGCGCAGGGCACGGGTTTGAATCAATTCCATAGTCTTGTTCGCAGTACAGGTTGGCGTGCTTAACTTAAAACGATGGCAGCAGTTGCCGTTGACTCGAAGGTCTCCAGCCCGGTGGCGATCAGGTCTTTATCCAGACCCAGCGCCCAGGCTGCCGCAACTGCGGCCAGCAGTACCGGTGTGGGCAGGCTGCGTGAAGCAGGGCGCAAGTCCTGCTCGATGTCGAGGATGTCGATGCTGTGCGCGCCACTTCCCTGCACCAGTATGCTGCCGCGCTGGTACACCACGCGGCCACCCGATTCACGATGCGCGAGCAATGCCGGATGCTGACCATCTTCGGCATACAGCAACACTTCACCGTCGCAGAGTTCGGCCATATCCAGCACCAGCGAATCATTGGCATTCAATACCGCAGCACCATCTTTGCGCACCACATCGACTTGCGTGCGCAGTACTTTGAAACGCTGCGCAGGCTCGGTCATCAAATGTTCTTCCATCGCCGGCACGCAAAGGCTGTCGGTAACGATGCCGATATTGCAACGGTCATAAGCCAGTCCCTCTGTTAACAGCGACAGCGGACCGTTTTCAAACACGGCGGCTTCGACGTTGCGATTGATCAGCAAACGCTGACCGGCTTCCCAATGGGCGGCGTCATGACGGTCGATGTGGCGCGAACCAACGAACAAGCCGTCCTGACAAGCCAGCCCGACTTGGGTGCCAGAGAGCTGCAACAGCCAGGCCACCAGTCTGGCGATTTGGGTCGTGCCTTCGGTGCCGGCAACGCCAACAATCGGAATGCGCCCGCTTTCATGGGCAGGAAACAGATGGTCAACGATGGCGTCACCCACCGGTTGCGGTGCGCCTTGCGCGGGGTTCAGATGCATCAGCAAACTCGGCCCGGCGTTGACTTCAACGATGGCGCCGCCTTGCGCATGCAGCGGCTGGCTGATGTCGGCGCAAACCAAATCGATGCCGGCAATATCAAGGCCGATGATGCGCGCGGCCAAGGTGCAACTGTGCGCAACTTCCGGGTGAACCAGACTGGTACATTCAACCGAGTGATTGCCATTGGCCGAGATCAGCACACGGCGGTCTGTTTCAATCACCGATTCCGGCTGCAAGCCTTGTCGCTGCAAGTTCGCCAGCATCACATTGTTACTTAATAATTTGATCGTTTCCAGCGGATGAATATCGGCGTTGCCACGGCGCGGGTCGCTGTTAAGTTGTAATTCGATTAATTCAAGAATGCTTGATTTGCCGTCACCGCTTATCCAGGCTGATTCGCCGCGGGTGGCAGCAACGACCTTGCCGCCCACAACCAGCACTCTGTGCTCGTCGCCCTGAATATAGCGCTCGACCATCACGCCGCTGCCTTCTTCATTGGCGACATGCCAGGCCGCTTCAATGTCAGTTTGTGTTTTCAGATTGAGCATGACGCCGCGTCCGCGGTTGCCGTCCAGCGGCTTGACCACCACCGGCAAGCCCAGCTCTTGCGCCGCTTCCCAGGCCTGCGCGGGACTATCGACCACTTCGCCTTCCGGTACCGGCACGCCGCAGCCGCGCAGCAGATCTTTGGTCATGTCCTTGTCGCTGGCGATGCCTTCGGCAATGGCACTGGTCAAATCGGTTTCGGCAGTCCAGATCCGGTTTTGTCGCGCGCCATAACCCAGCTGCACCAGATTGCCCTTGTTGAGCCGGATGTGCGGAATCGCGCGGCGGGTGGCGCTGGCCACAATGTGCGCGGTGCTGGGTCCGAGGTAGCACTCATCAATTTTGATGCGAATTCTGGTGACAGCCTCATCGAGGTCAAACGCCTGATCATTTAACACCGCATAAAGCAGCGCGTGACCGGCAGCCAGTGCTGTTCTGCCCACGGTTTCATCGGGTACCCGAAACACCATGCGGTAGACGCCGGGACGATTAGTTTCCCTGGTCTGGCCAAAGCCGGCTTCCATGCCGGCCATTTCAATGAGTTCGATGATGATATGTTCAAGCACATGGCCCATCCAGGTACCCGTTTGCAGCCGCTGGAAAAATCCGTTGGGTACGCCAAGGCCGCAATGGTGCGCGCCGACTTGTGGCAAAACTGCTAACAGCCTTTCAACGAAGCCGGGCAGTTGGTGGCTGGGCCATTGCTCCAGAACGCCTAAGTCAAGCCAGGCTTCAATGACTTCGCGATACGTCCACATATTCGGTCCGCGCAGATAGCTTACGCGCAGGATGGATAAATCGAGTGGAGAAGGCGGTACAGGCACAGAGAGATCGTTCGAATTCATATATCAGAGGCAGGAGCAGGGTAAGATAGCGGTTCGATTGGACGGGCGCGACATAATAAGCGAGAATTCGCGCTGTCGGCCGTTTGAAGGACAGGTCAAGATTCCCAAGTATCTTGTTATTTTTACTGCAGTACTGCGTCGATTTTTCCAACACATGCTACCAAGCTCCCAGTCACTGAATTCTGCTGTTTCCATTCACACTGCATCTTCACCGTTGATTGCCATGCCAGCGCTTATGCCGGGTGAGATGATACTCGCGACGCTCGAGGTCAATCTGGACGCATCGCTGCAATTCGCGACCAGTTCACTTTTGCTGACGACGCAGCGAATGATAAGCGATTCGGCAGGCACTGGGTGGACAAGCTGGCCCCTGAAGACCTCGCTTTCCCTGCATCATAGCGACCATGCCGGTGTCGGCACGCTGGCTTTGCATGACGGCGAGAACTGCCTGATGCGCTGGCGTTTTACGCTGGCCATTGATGTGGCTGCGGTGCGTTTGCTGCAGCAGTTCGAACGGGCGCAGCAGAGCCTGGCCGATGCGCAGCCGCTGGTTGACGATGTCGTCGCCTGCTGCCCAAGCTGCCAGTCGCCGCTGCCTGAAGACAGCGAAGAGTGCCCGCTTTGTCACCGCGAATTGCAGCAGCCCGCTTCAACCTGGGTTTTGTTTCGTCTGTGGCGCTTCGCCCGGCCTTACAAACTGCAGCTCTTGCTCGGCTTTTTCCTGACGCTGGCTTCAACCGCAGCCACGCTGGTGCCGCCTTATCTGACCATGCCGCTGATGGACGAGATTCTGATCCCGACCCACAACGGTACCCAGATCGACACCCATGATGTGCTGCTCTATCTGGGTGGCCTGTTTGCCGCTGCCATCACCGCCTGGGGTCTGGGCTGGTGGCGCACTTACTTGCTGGCGCTGGTGTCGGAGCGCATCGGTGCCGATTTGCGGACCACCACCTTTGATCATTTGCTTAACTTAAGTCTGGAATACTTCGGCGCGAAACGCACCGGTGACTTAATTGCGCGTATCGGCAACGAGTCTGACCGCATCTGCGTCTTTCTCTCTTTGCATGCGCTCGATTTCATTACCGATGTGCTGATGCTGCTGATGACGGCAGCGATTCTTTTCTCCATCAATAAATGGCTGGCCTTAGCGACCCTGCTGCCGCTGCCGCTGATTGCGTGGATGATTCATCTGGTGCGCGACCGCTTGCGCACCGGTTTTGAAAAGATTGACCGCATCTGGGGCGACGTCACCAATGTGCTGGCCGATACCATTCCCGGCATTCGGGTGGTGAAAGCCTTTGCGCAGGAAAAACGCGAAGGCCAGCGTTTTATGGACGCTAACGCGCATAACCTGGCCGTTAACGACAAACTCAACCGTACCTGGAGCCTGTTTGCGCCCACCGTTACCATGCTGACCGAAGTGGGTTTGCTGTTGGTCTGGGGTTTTGGCATCTGGTTAGTGACCCATCGCTCCATTACTGTCGGTGTGCTGATCGCTTTCATTGCCTACATCGGGCGCTTTTATGGCCGGCTGGATTCGATGAGCCGCATCGTCTCGCACACACAAAAGGCGGCCGCCGGCGCCAAGCGCATCTTCGATATTCTGGACCACACTTCCAGCGTGCCCGAGCCGGCCAATCCGGTACGCCTGCCTACCGTGCAGGGTGCCATCACCATGCGCGACATTGGTTTTCGTTACGGTAGCCGGCGCATCATTCGTGACCTGACCTTGGATATTCGTCCCGGTGAAATGATTGGCTTGGTGGGCCATAGTGGTTCTGGCAAGAGCACGCTGGTTAATCTGATCTGCCGTTTTTATGATGTCAGCGACGGCGCCATTCTGGTTGATGGTATCGACATCCGCCGTCTGGCCGTGGCGGATTATCGCCGCCATATCGGCCTGGTCTTGCAAGAGCCTTTCCTATTTCACGGCACCATTGCCGAGAACATCGCCTATGGCAAACCGGATGCCAGCCGTGCCGACATCATTGCGGCTGCCCGCGCCGCGCATGCGCATGAATTTATTTTGCGGCTGCGTTATGGTTACGATTCAATTGTGGGTGAACGTGGTCAGGGCTTGTCCGGCGGCGAGCGGCAGCGTATTTCGATTGCGCGGGCCTTGCTGATTAATCCGCGCATCCTGATGCTGGATGAAGCCACTTCCAGCGTCGATACCGAAACCGAAAAGGAAATTCAAAAGGCCCTCGACAATCTGGTCAAGGGCCGCACCACCATCGCCATTGCGCACCGTCTGTCCACCTTGCGTCGCGCCGACCGGCTGGTGGTGATGGACCGTGGTGCGGTGGTTGAAATCGGCTCGCACGATGAGCTGATGGCAGCGCAGGGCGCTTACTGGCGTTTGTATGAAGCACAGGCGCGCAATGTCGACACCGAAGACAGCGAGCCTGCTACGCTGCACATTCCTCTGGCAAAGGCGGCGACATGATAGAAGGTTTTACCGTACATCTTTACAATTCCACAACGGATAGCGTTGCAGCCGATCCGCATGGGGGCTTGCTTTTTACGGACCAAAGCGGCGTGGTGCATCGTGCGGTGGTCCCGGTTCGGGCGTTTCCAATTGATGCCGCCGACGAAGGCGTGTCACTGGTGGGCAGTGAAGGGCATGAGCTGGCCTGGATCGCCAGGCTGTCGGAAGTGGATACGTCAAGCAGAAAGCTGATTGCTGCCGAGCTGGCACGGCGCGAATTCATGCCTGTCATTGAACGGCTTGAAGCGGTCTCCACCTTTGGTACCCCCAGTACATGGAGCGTGGTAACCGATCGTGGCCAAACCCGTTTTGTACTCAAAGGGGAAGAAGACATCAGGCGCTTGCGCAACCGCGCATTACTGATTACCGACAGCCATGGCGTGACTTACCATGTGGTTGACCTGCTGGCGCTGGACCGAACCTCGCGCCGCCTGCTTGATCGTTTTCTTTAAGCTTGTTGCGGCACCGCTGGCGCTGGCGTTGTAGCAAGCCTGAGCCAGAGAAAACCCAGCAAGCCTGCCGTTATTGAAGCGAGCAAAATGGCCATCTTGGCCCCGTTGATCATGTCGGCGTCGCCCTCAAAGGCCAGGTTGGTGATGAAGATGGACATGGTAAATCCTATCCCGCCTAGCATGCCCGCCCCCGCAATATGACGCCAGGTCAAATCTTCCGGCAAGCGGCACAGGCCAAGCGTCACAGCTGCCATACAACATAAAACAATCCCTGCCGGCTTGCCGGCAACCAGACCCACCATTACCCCCAGACTATTCGGACTGCTTAGTCCATCAGCCCAGTTCGCTGCGATCACAATGCCGGTATTGGCCAGTGCAAAAATCGGCAAAATCAGAAACGCCGCCGGCTTATGCAGCAGGTGTTCAAGCCGATGTGACGGAGAAGCATGGTCTTCGCTTCTGGATGAAAACGGAATCGCAAAAGCCAGCAGTACACCTGTGACTGTTGCATGCACGCCGGACTTCAACAACAACACCCACATGATGGCTCCGCCTATCAGGTAGGGCAGCAAGGACATGACCCGGAAATAGCGGTTCAATGTCAGCAGCAGCGCCCACACCAGCAAGGCAGCGGCCAGGTAGTAAATGGAGACCTGCGCCGTGTAAAACAATGCAATGAGCACTATCGCGCCCAAGTCATCAATGACCGCAAAAGCGACGACAAATATTTTCAGCGACAAGGGCACGCGTTGTCCCTGTATGGCCAACACACCGAGTGCAAAAGCAATGTCGGTGGCCATAGGAATACCAATCCCAGCCTGAGACGGCAGATGTAGATTGAATGCGTAATGCACCAATGCCGGTGCCAGCATGCCGCCGGCTGCAGCCACAATCGGCAGCAAGGCCTTTTTGAAATCAGCAAGCTCGCCGACATACAACTCACGCTCAAGCTCAAGCCCGATCAGCAGGAAAAAAATCGCCATCAAGCCATCGTTAATCCAATGGGAAATGCTGAGCCCGGCTATCTCTTCATGCCAGAAGCTCAGATACGCAGGCCCGAAAGCTGAATTGCTGACTAAAATAGAAAGCAGCGTGCAGAGTATGAGCAGGACGGAGCTGGATTTTTCGGAATTGAAAAACGCATGAAACGTGGCCGATAACGTCGTTGAATTGGGCCGCATTATTTACGAAGCGGTGATCGCGTTTTCGGGGTTCATGAAAATCGGACGTCCGTCCGGGGTGTTTAACGGAATGATGACTTCCTTGCCGTTGTCGTCGTGCAGTCGCGCACACAAGGTGGCGCTGGTACGCAGGCTGCCGTTGAGTTCCACTTCCAGATCGGCGATAACGAGTTCAACACCTTTGAGTACTTGCTTGATTTTCATTGTGGATTCCATTTAAAAATAAAGTATGTGCTGCTAAAACTGCATCAGGATTGATTTTCAACCAAACATCCGCTCAATCAGTGGTGCCACCAAGGGGATCGCTACCGCTCCCAACACACCATGCAAACCCATTGCCAGACTTGAATAAGCACCAGCTTCAGGATGGACGCTAAATGCGCGCGAGGTACCGATGCCATGTGCGCCAATGCCAATCACAAAGCCGCGCTGCCACCATGCTTCGAGCTTGAAAAAATCCAGAATATAGCGCGCCATGATTGCGCCCGAGATGCCTGTGACCACCGCAAATACCGCAGTCAAGGTTGGCGAGGCACCGATGGTTTCGGACACACCCATGGCAATGGGCGCGGTAATGGATTTGGCGTACATGCTCTTGACGATGGTTGCGTCCGCTCCCAACAGTTTGGCGATGCCCACGGCACTAATCATGGACGTCAGCCCGCCTGCGATTAAGGCGCTAAACAAAGGCAGCGCACGGCTGCCAATCTGATGAATGCCCCGATAGATGGGCACCGCCAGCGAGACTGTCGCGGTGCCGAGCAAGAAGTGCACAAATTGCGCGCCCTTGAAATACTCGGCATAGGGCATGTCAATGGCGTTGATGGCCAGCGACACGATGACGATGGCAATGCCCACGGGGTTAGCCAGCGGATTGCGGTTGAAACGCTGATACAGATACAAGCCGGTCTGATAAGCCAGCAAAGTGATTACCAGTGCAAACAAGGGGCTGCCGGACAGGTAAACCCAGATTTCGGTAATGGGCAGGCGATGCTGATTCATGATTTGTCCTTGCCAAAAAATTTCAGCACCAGAATGCTCACTGAAAACGTCACCACCAGACTGCCTAGCAAGGCCAGGGTAATGGCCAGGCTGTTTTGTTTGAGCGAAGGTAAATACAAAATCGCGCCCACCGCTGCCGGAATAAACAGCAATCCCAGATGCTGGGTGAAGGTGTCAGAGACCAGCCCCAGATCCTGGCTGACTTCTTTTTTAATGAATAAATAAACCAGCAGGCAGATCAGGCCGATGACAGGTCCGGGAATGGCCGGCAAAAAGAATTTGGAGAGCAGTTCGCCCAGTCCCTGGAAAATTAAAATTTGCGTCAGGCCGATGATCATGAGAGTTCACAGTGCAATAAATAAAGAGGCCTGATCTTAACCCGACTCTTCCCTGATATTCATAAACCGCTGTGCTTTGGTAGGATGTGCGAATTATTTTAATTATGCGGAGTTCAACCATGGGTGTTCCCAGCCTCAAGGCCAGTCGTCGTCAGTTCCTGCAACAGTCCGCTGCGATCGGCGGCATAATGTTGCTCGGTTTTCAACCGGACGGCACCGCGCTTGCCGCTGCAACGCCATCGGCGGCAGAACATCCAGAAGTCACGCACTGGATCGTCATTGAGCCGGACGATACCGTCATCATCCGGATTGCCCGCTCGGAGATGGGGCAGGGGACCTTTACCGGTTTGGCGCAACTAGTGGCCGAAGAGCTGGCCTGCGACTGGAATAAAGTCCGTCCCGAATATGCGGACGTGAACATGCATGTGCGGCGCAAACGCATTTTCAAGGACATGTCGACTGGCGGCAGCCGCGGCATTCGCGACTCACAAGAATATGTCCGCAAGGCCGGTGCCGCAGCGCGTGAAATGCTGATAGCCGCCGCCGCTGTTCAGTGGCAAGTGCCCGCTGCCGAGTGCCGTGCTGCCAGCGGGCTGGTGACCCACATTTCAGGCAAACAGGCGCGCTTCGGTGAGCTGGCACAAGCGGCCAGCCAACTGCCGGTGCCGGCTAACCCCGCACTGAAAGAGCCGAAAGACTGGACACTGATCGGCACCTCGCCAGCCCGCTTCGATATTCCGGCCAAGGTTAATGGTTCGCAGATTTTTGCTGCCGACGTGCGCCTGCCCGGCATGCTGCACGCGTCCATTGTGCAGTGCCCGGTGTTTGGCGGCACATTAAAACGCGTTGACGACAGCAAAGCCCGCGCCATGTCCGGCGTGCACAGTGTCGTCACCAGTGAAGACTGGGTAGCGGTGGTGGCAGGTAATTGGTGGCAGGCGAATCAGGCGCTGAAAGCCCTGACTGTGGAATGGAATGAAGGCGAAAACGGCGCAGTGACCAGCGCGTCTATCATGGCGCTGATGAAAAGCGGGCTCGATCAACAAGATGCGCCATTAGCCCGCAAGGATGGCGACGCCAGTGCTGCACTCGGTAGTGCCACAACCGTAATCGAAGCCGAATACCACACCGGCTTTCTGAACCACGCCACGTTGGAGCCACAGACCGCCACCGCTTTGTACACGCCGGAACGGCTGGACGTCTGGGTGGGTACGCAAAATGGTGAGACATCGATTACGGCAGCCTCGGAGACGGCCGACATACCGCTCGATAAAGTCTTCGTCCACAAAATGCATGCCGGTGGTGGCTTTGGCCGGCGCGGTGTGTTTCAGGAGTATGTCAAACAGGCGGTACTGATTGCCAAAAGCATGCCCGGCGTACCGGTAAAGCTGCAATGGTCGCGTGAAGAAGACATGCGCCAGGGTCGTTACCGGCCGGTGTCCATCGTCCGCTTGCGCGGCGGACTGGACAAAGACGGCAACTGGACCAGCTGGCAAGTGCGCCAGTCTGACCAGTCGATTGCAGCGACCGTTTTTCCGGTCATGATCAAGGACGGTGTTGACCAGATTAATACCCGGGTCTTTCGGGATAACCCCTATGCCGTACCCAACTTCACGCATGAATATGTGATGAAGCTGCCGCATGTGCCGCCAGGTTTCTGGCGCGCGGTATCACACACCAATAACCCGTTTTACCGCGAATGCTTTATTGATGAGCTGGCCCATGCGGCGGGCAAAGACCCGGTTGCGTTTCGTCGCGGCCTGCTGGCCGGTAAAAAAGATCTGGCGGTACTCGACGCAGCGGCCAAGGCCATAGGCTGGGATCAACCGGCCCCCGCTGGCGTACATCGCGGCATTGCCGTGGTTGATTCTTATGGCAGCTTTACCGCAGCGGCGGTAGAAATTGTGGTTACCGATGGGGTGGAAATTGAAGTCAAACGCGTGGTCGTGGCACTCGATTGCGGACACGTGGTGCATCCTGATGCGGTGAAAGCGCAAATTGAAGGTGGCGTGGTGTGGGGCCTCTCCGCTGTCATGTTCGAAGACATCACCATCGACAAAGGGCGGGTAGTGCAATCGAATTTTTCTGACTACCCGATTACCCGTATCGGACATTCACCGGAAGTCATCAGCGTCATCATGCCAAGCGGCGGGTTTTGGGGCGGAGTGGGTGAACCACCGATTGGCGGCGTGATTCCGGCTTTGGCCAATGCCTTGTTCAAGGCCACCGGCAAGCGTTTGCGCACGCTGCCTTTGCGGCATCATGGGTATCGGTATAAGGCTTAGATGCAGTGAAATTTCTTTCAGTCTATGAGCAGTCTTTGCATCAATAAACTGATATTTTTTCTAGCAAGAAAATTCAAAATCGAGTAAATTTAGTGGGCAGTGTTTGCATCAAACCGGAGCTTCTCATGAGCCGACTCAGTGTCAAAGAAAGGATGGTTCGCTCGATTGCCATGCGCAAGGGCGAGGTTGTTCTGCGCGCCGACTTCGAATCCATAGGTAGTTCAAGTCAGATCAGCCGGGCACTCAAAGTACTCATTGATACCGGCCGGATTGTGCGCCTCGGTTATGGTGTGTATGCCAAAGCACGTTACAGTACTTTGACCGGAAAGCCTGTTCCGCGTGTCACTCTCGAGGAACTCGCGCAAGAAACGTTAATAAAATTGGGAGTACGTGTCCAGCTTGGTAGTGCGCAGGCCGCCTACGCGGAAGGCAAGTCGACGCAGATCCCGGTTCGCACCACTTTCAATACAGGTCAGCGCCGTATTTCCCGCAAAATCACTGTCGGTATCAGTACGGTGCGCTATGAAAACAATTACAGCGCGCGAGCATGACCTGATCCTTGATATCCGAAACGAAGGCCTGACTTCGCTTCCACCCGGTATTTTTGAGAAAGACTTGCTCATCACGGAATTGCTGCAAACGGTCAGCTCAGCGAACATTGATGGCATCGAGTTAGTATTTTGTGGTGGCACCTGCTTGTCCAAGGCGCACGGCTTGATTGAACGGATGTCCGAGGACGTCGACTTTAAATTGATCGTAGCTGACGGACTGTCTCGTAGCGCGCGCAATAAATTGCTGAGTCAGTTCAAAAAACGCCTGACCAAAGTACTGGAAGACGCAAACTATCATATTCCTGCCGAACAAATTATCGCTTGCGATGAGAACAATTACGTCTCGCTGAATCTGCACTACAAGAGTCAATTTCCGCAAGTAGCAAGTCTGCGCTCGGAGATTAAACTTGAGTTCAATGCTCGTTCGCCTGCGTTGCCAACTAAGCCCTTGCCAATTCGCTCACTGCTCGACACCGTGATTCAAGCACCGAAAGCTGAATTCATCGTTGAGTGCATCAGTGTTGTCGAGACTTTGGCAGAAAAGATTTTGTCATTCCTGCGTCGGACGGCAGAGGTGCGAGCTGGGCGCAATCGTGCCGATTATGATGACCGCCTGGTTCGCCATATGTATGACATCAGAGCGATTGCTTGTCAGCGAAAGAAACGGATGTTTGCGCTGCCGCACGAGCACTTTGCCAAAATGGTGGCAAGCGATGCTATTCAGTATCGGAACCAGTACCCTGAATTCGAGCAGGATCCAATTGGTCAGATGCGCACAGTTCTCACTGCTTTGCAGTCTGAAGCCGATTATTTTGAACGACAGTACCTCCAATTTGTTGATGAATTAGTGTTCGGTGAGCCGGTGTCATTTGTTGAAGCCAGAAGAGTGTTTATAGCATTGGCGAGTCGCTTGCTTCGTCGATTGGAACTTGATCGCTAATCGCATGACGGGAATTGGCATTTCCTACGTCGCTATGTCGACGCTTGTGTAATGAAATGTATGACCTTAACTACGCTGTGAGTCTTGTACCTGTAATACGCATGGTTTACAATTTATTAAATTTTAATATTTTTTGTAAACTATTGTTATTGATTCGCACAAGTACGAGAGGAAAGCCATGTTTAGCATTCGACTCCATCGCGCCCGCAAGGCCGCCGGGCTCTCTCTGCGTGAACTTGGCGAACACGTGGGGGTATCCCATGCTGCCATCAAAAAATACGAAGACGGCATTGCCTTTCCATCTAGCGACATCTTGATTCGGTTGTCGCGCACACTCAAAGTACGATCAGAATATTTTTTCCGTCCTGACCCTGTCACGCTGGCAGGAATTGAGTACCGTAAGCACAACTCCCTGCCTAAAAAACGTCTGGACGCCATTACCTATGAAGTAATCGATCAGATTGAGCGTCGTATTGAATTGGAAAATCTCTTTCCACAATCACCCGTGAAGACTTTTTCCATAATCAAGGAGTTGGCAGCTACTGTCACGACGATAGATCAGATCGAAGAAATCGCCGAGCGTGTTCGCAAGCGTTGGGACTTGGGCTTTGACCCCATCCCCGATCTGATCGCCGTGTTGGAAACCAATGGCGTGCGTGTTTTTATGATTGATGCCGACACGGGGAAGAAATTTGACGGTCTTGCAGCAAACGTCAACGGTATGCCGATTGTGGTCGTTGGCCGTCATTGGCCGGGGGACCGTCAGCGTTTCACCTTAGCGCACGAGCTGGGACACCTGATGCTTGAAACCCGTCTTGCTGATGATCTGGATGAGGAAATCGCATGCAACCGTTTCGCCGCAGCGTTTTTGTTTCCTCGCGCGTCGGTGTTGCAAGAACTGGGTGAGCATCGCAATGCCATTGAGCTCAAAGAACTTGGCTTGTTAAAGCATGAATTCGGGCTGTCGATGACCGGGATTTTGTATCGTGCGCGTGAGCTTGGCATTATCTCTGCAGCTTATCTTGCAGAGCAGATCAAACTATTCCGCTCCAAGGGTTGGGATCGCAAAGAGCCAGGCCCTGACTATCCGCCCCAGCTGGCGCACATTTTCGAGCAGTTAGTGTTTCACGCACTGGCCGAGGAATATA